>VBNY01000103.1:1281-5455 GCA_005877705.1 Gammaproteobacteria bacterium | reverse complement strand
AACGACGTCAAGACCGGAGTGATCACCTACAAGATCGCAGCGCACGCCGCCGACCTCGCCAAAGGGCACCCGAGCGCACGTGATCGCGATGATGCGCTGTCGCGCGCGCGCTTCGATTTCAGGTGGGCGGATCAATTCAACCTGGCGCTCGACCCGGATACCGCCTGCGCGTTCCATGATGAGACGCTGCCGAAGGAAGCGCACAAGGTCGCGCACTTCTGTTCCATGTGCGGCCCGAAGTTCTGCTCCATGCGCATCTCGCACGAGGTGCGCGCCGAGGCGCGCCAGCAGGGCATGCGCGAGATGTCGGAGAAGTTTCGCGCCGCGGGCGGCGAGCTCTATGTTGCAACCGGCCCGGTGGTTAGCGGGCAAAAGTCACCCCCGATGGGCTGACAGCATGCGCGTCACCGTCATCGGTGCGGGCGTCGCGGGGCTGGCCTGCGCGGTGGAGCTGGCCGAACGCGGCGTCGCGGTCGAAGTGCTCGAGCGCGCTGCGCAGCTCGGCTCGTCGTGCTGCTCGTGGTATGCCGGAGGCATGCTCGCCCCGTGGTGCGAGCTGCAAGGCACGGAGCCGCTGATCGCGCGCCTCGGGAGCGAGAGCATCGGCTGGTGGCGCGAGAGGTTTGCTGGCACGACCGTCAACGGCAGTCTCGTGATCACTCACGGCCGTGACACTGCGCAGCTTGCCCAATTCGGGCGGCGCACCGAACGGTTCGAAGCGCTCGGCCCCCAAGCGATTGCCGCGCTGGAGCCGGATCTGGCGGGACGCTTCAACACGGCGCTCTTCTTCGAGGACGAGGGACATCTGGATCCGCGAGCCGCGCTGGCAGCGCTCGGGCGTCGGCTCGAGGAGCTCGCGATGCCGATCAGATACGGGGTCGAGGCATCGCCGGCGGCAGTCGCCGACGGTCACGTGATCGATTGCACCGGTCTCGCCGCTCGCGCCGTCCTTAGCGATCTGCGCGGTGTGAAGGGCGAGATGCTGCTGCTTCGGTTACGCGATGTCACGTTGTCGCGACCGATCCGCGTGCTGCATCCACGCGTGCCGGTATACGTCGTGCCGCGCGGGGACGGCCTGTTCATGGTGGGCGCGACGATGATCGAGAGCGATGAGCCGACGCGGGTCAGCGCCCGTTCGATGCTCGAGCTGTTGAGCGCCGCCTATGCCCTGCATCCTGCGTTCGGCGAGGCGGAGATCGTCGAGATCGGCACGGGAGTGCGGCCGGCCTTTCCCGACAACCTGCCGCGGATTCGCCGCTACGGCCGCACTTTGTATGTCAACGGCCTCTACCGGCACGGATTCCTGCTCGCGCCCGCACTCGCGCGCATGGCTGCGGAGATCGTGCTGCATGATCGTCATTTCCCGGAGGTGACGGATGAAGATCCTCGTGAACGGCGCCTGGCGTGAGACGGACGCATCCGATCTGGCAGCGGCGTTGACGGCGCTCGGCTACGGCGAGGCGGTCGTCGCGACCGCTCTCAACGGGGAGTTTGTGGCAACCGGCTCGCGCGCCGACGCTCGGCTGACCGACGGCGATCGTCTCGAAGTGCTCGCTCCGATGCAGGGAGGGTAAATGCTGAAGGTGTACGCGACCGAGCTGCGCTCCCGGCTGCTGCTGGGGACGTCCCGTTATCCCTCGCCCGCCGTCTTGACGGAGGCCGTAAAAGCCGCGCGCGCGGAGGTCGTCACGGTCTCCTTGCGCCGCGAGTCAAGCGGTGAACGGGCAGGGCAGGGATTCTGGGGGATCATTCGAGAGCTCGGGGTGCGCGTGTTACCCAACACCGCGGGTTGCCACTCGGTCAAAGAGGCGCTGACGACGGCGCAGATGGCGCGCGAGGTGTTTGGGACCTCTTGGATCAAGCTCGAAGTGATCGGCGAGGATGACACTTTACAGCCGGACGTCTTCGGGCTGGTGGAGGCCGCGCGGATCCTGTCTGCCGACGGCTTCGACGTGTTCCCCTACACGACCGAGGATCTGGTCGTCGCGGACAGGCTGCTCGAGGCGGGCTGCCGTGTGTTGATGCCGTGGGGCGCGCCGATCGGTTCGGGAAGGGGTCTGAACAATCTGTTCGGCCTGCAGGCGCTGCGGGCTCATTTCCCGGACGTGCCGCTCATCATCGATGCGGGGATCGGAGTCCCCTCACACGCGGCGCAGGCGATGGAGCTCGGGTTCGACGCCGTGCTGATCAACACCGCCGTGGCGCAGGCGAGCCATCCCGCGCTGATGGCGGCAGCGTTCGCCCAAGCACTCGAGGCGGGGCGGGCCGCGCATCTGGCGGGACCGATGGAGCCCCGCGACATGGCGGCTCCTTCCACGCCGGCCATCGGCAAGGCATTCCTCGGTTGACCCACGACTGTGGAACTCCGATGACACTGCCGCGCGTTTATCCGATCCTGGACAGTGCCGAGTGGGTGAGGCGGCTGCTGCCGATCGGCGTGCGGCTCGTGCAGCTGCGCGTCAAGGACCGGGCCGTTGAGGATGTCAGACGGGAGATCCGGGACAGCAAAGCGCTGTGCGCCGGTGCCGGCGCGCAGTTGATTGTCAACGACTACTGGCGGCTCGCTCTCGAAGAGGGGTGCGACTTCGTGCACCTCGGCCAGCGGGATCTGGACAGCGCCGATATTGCGGCGCTGCGCCAGGCGGGAATCCGGATCGGCATCAGTACACACGACCACGCGGAGCTGGAGCGCGCGCTCAGCCTGAGGCCCGACTACATCGCGCTCGGTCCAATCTATCCGACGCTGCTCAAGGTCATGCCCTGGGCGCCTCAGGGTCTGTGGCGTATCAAGGAGTGGAAACAACGCGTCGGCAGCCTACCGCTGGTGGCGATCGGCGGGCTCACTCTCGAGCGTTTGCCCGGCGTGTTCGCGGCCGGCGCCGATGTCGCCGCGGTCGTCACGGACATTGTGAGAAATCCCGATCCGCGGGTGCGCGCCAGGCAGTGGCTGGCGGCCGCGGGTGCTTTTGCATGGAGTGCTTGACCGCCCACGCTCATGAGCGACCGGTATTCACGTCAGATCATCCTTCCCGAGGTGGGTGCAGCCGGACAAGGGCGGCTGCGCGCCACCTCCGTGCTGGTAATCGGCGCCGGGGGTCTCGGTTGCGCCGTGCTGCAGTACCTGTGCGCGGCCGGTGTGGGCCGGCTCGTGATCGTCGACCACGATCGAGTGGAGGAATCGAACCTTCACCGCCAGCCCCTGTACCGCACGAGCGATCTCGGCGAGCTGAAGGCGCAAGCCGCGCGCCAGGCGCTGCTGCTATCGAACCCCGAAGTCACGATCGATGCGCTCGCCGAGCGGCTGACGCCCGCCAACGCGCTGCGGCTGCTCGCCGCGGCCGATCTGGTGGTCGATGCGGCCGACAGCTTTGCGGTGACCTATGTGCTGAGCGATGCGTGCCGGCGCGCAAGCAAGGTACTCGTCAGCGCCTCGGTGCTCGGTTTATCGGGTTACGTCGGCGCCTTTTGCGGCGCAGCGCCGAGCTATCGCGCGGTATTTCCCGAGATGCCCCGGCAGGCAGGGTCGTGTGCGCAATCCGGTGTGCTCGGCACTGCGGTCGGAGTGATGGGCACTTTGCAGGCGCACATGGTTCTTGCGCTCGCGTTGGAATTGCAGCCAACGGTGCTCGGGCAGCTCATCACGGTGGATTTCCGCACACTGCGTGTCGGCGGCTTCTCGTTCGCACAGGCGCAGGAGCCGGCCGGGGCGCTGATCGCGTTCATTGCGCCGGCGGATGTTTCTCACGCTGACATCGTGATTGACGTGCGGAGCGTCGCGGAAGCGCCGGTGTCGCCCTTCGCCGCGGCTTTGCGCATCGGCGTTGAAGAAATCGAGCGCGCGCAAACCCGCTTTCCCCCTGAGCCGCGCATCGTGGTGTGCTGCCGGACTGGAGTGCGAGCGTGGCGCGCCGCCCGGGCACTGCACAGCCAGGGCCATGAACACTTGGCGCTCATCGCGCTCGGCGAGTGAGCGCGGTCCTGGTCATCGCCGGAGCGGATTCGAGCGGCGGGGCTGGGCTCACGCGCGACGTGCGGGTTCTCGCCGACTTCGACACCGACACCGTCTGCGCCATCACCGCGGTCACCGCGCAGTCGAATTCACGCGTCGCGGCCGTGCACCACGATCCCCCGGACATCATCCGTGCACAGATCGGTGCAGCCTTCGAGACACGCG
>VBNY01000103.1:0-1275 GCA_005877705.1 Gammaproteobacteria bacterium | reverse complement strand
CTACCTCCCAGAGAGAGCGTACCGGTGGTGCTCGATCCGGTGCTCGTGGCTTCTTGCGGTGGATTGCTTCTCGATGAGGACGGCCGCCAGACGCTGGTGGAAAGGCTTCTGCCGCGCGTGACGCTGGTCACTCCCAATGTCCCTGAAGCGGCCGCTCTGCTGGGGGAGAAACCCGCAGCCGGCGAATCATCGCTGATCGGGCAGGCGCTGCGGCTGCTCGCGCTCGGGCCGCGGGCGGTGCTTCTGAAGGGTGGGCACGCGACGGGTGCCGAAGCGGTCGATTGGCTGATCTCGGGACAGCAGTCGGTCCGCAGAATCACGGCCCCGCGCATCCCGGCGACGCTGCGCGGCACAGGCTGCGCCTTGGCGTCGGCTATCGCCGCAGGGCTGGCATCGGGGACAACGTTGGCCGACTCCTGCGAGCGCGCCAAGATGTATGTCACACAGCTGTTGCAGCGGGCTTGATTCTGAACCGCGTCGCTGACGCTCTCGCCGTGCGGCGCATCACTCTTGTTGTCGCAACTCGCCGACAGCCGCTCGCGCACGCAGGCCCGAAGTCAACCAACTCCCGCCTCGTTCGCTTTGAGATGCCAACGGCTAACGATTGATCCACGACCAACTGAGGGAGGGACCAGACATGCAGCTCATTATGTTGAGGCGCGCGCTGTGCAACGCGCTCATCGCGGGTGTCACCGCAGGTCTTACCGCGTGTGGCGGCGGCTCCGGCTCCAACCTGATGACCTCGCCGCAGTCGGGGAATGTGCCGCTGGTTCTCAGCGATGCCTCATCGGAGGATTGGGCCACCATTGGCGTCAAGATCCTCGGCATCTCACTCACGCCGCAAGGCGGCGCCAGCGCGATGACGGTCTACACCGCGCCCGCGCAGGCCCCGATGGTGAATCTGGAGCAGCTCGACCAGCTGGGGGAAATCCTCGGCAACGTCAGCGTGCCGGTCGGCACCTATAGCGCCGCGACCCTCACCCTCAGCGCCAATCCCGGCGATGTGGCGCTCACCGTCGCGGCCGATCCCGAAGCCGGGTTTTCGGGCACACCGGGCGCGACCATCCCTGCGAGTCAGATCCAGATTCAGGGCGCGCAAGGCGCTGCCGGCACTCTGACGGTGCCCGTCAAGGTGACATTCGATTCGCCGCTCGTCGTCAGCGCCAGCCAGAACAACGCGCTCGACCTCGAGTTCGATCTCGGTCACCCGGCATTCATCGTCGGCCATACTCCGCCGGGGGCGGGCACCACGCTGTGGGCGGTGAACTTCAACGG
>VBNY01000102.1 GCA_005877705.1 Gammaproteobacteria bacterium | reverse complement strand
GAGGAGATAGTCGCTCGGCTGCAGGTAAATGTCCGCCGACGCCGCCAGGGCGCTTTTGTTGGCCATCCCGTAGCGATTCGCAAGAGTGGTGTCGGCACCGTTAGTCGAGGCCCCCTCGACACTCGCATGTGCGAGGCCCGAGGTGTGAGTGTAGCGGGCGAGGTAGCGTTGCACCTGCTCGCACAATGCGTGATCGAACTTGCAGGCCTTCGGCAATGCATCGAGAACCGTCGCTGCGGGAATAGGTCTGGTGAGGACCGGCTTGTCTCCAAGGATGAGCACGCGCTCGATCTGTGCCTCCATTTCCGGCTCGAGGGTCAGGGGTAAGTAGGGGCTGACCCCGCGTCCAAAAGCGCTCGCCTGGAACGCGAGCAGCAGCAACGGGCTGGCAAGTCTGGCTCTCTTCATGATGCTCCCAATCATCCGATTACGAGTCTCTCGACGTGCCCGTGGGCATTGGCAAGTATCGCACGTGCGCCTTCGGGGGTCGGGCGCCGAACCCCGAGCTTCAGTACAATCACGCTTTCGCGCGGCGAGCCCGGGGGTCGGCCCCGGCCTCGGGGACTTTGGCAGACGAACGAAGGCGGGCTCGGGCGCGCGGTGTCATCCAACGGCGAAAAGGTCTGTGATGCGTGAGATGCGACGCCCGTTCGTGCTGCTGACGGGCTTTCTTTTTGCCGCCCTGTTTTTCTTCCCCCTTGCCCAGCGGGTCTACGGTCAGACTACTGCTACGCCTACCGCCGATCAGATCGAAATCTTCCGCAGCCTCACTCCCGAGCAGCAGGACGCGATCCTCAGGCAGCTGGGAGGAGGAGGCACCGGTATCGGCGGCGCGGCCGCCGGCCAGGGGCAGACCGGGCAGCGACCAGGCCAGGTCCAGGAAAACGAACTGGAGCGAATGCAAAGATCTCGGGAGGAGGGCGAGGAAGTGGAGCCCTTGATTCCCGTGTTAAAGGGCGATGACTCGGTAATCATCGAGGTCGATTTCCATTTGCCACCCCGTCCGCTTTCGCAAACCCTTCAGTCCATCTACTCGGGCGGCCAGGGTGTCGCGTCCGTCGCAACTCTTCAGGCCCTGCAAGCTGCGCTGGCGGCGCAAGGGGGAGCAATTCCCGGGCTGATTCCGGGCGCAGCGGGCGCGGCGGCATCCCAATCCACTACTCCATCGGCCGAGACCCGGCTCAGCGACGAGGACAAGAAACGTCTCCAGGGCCTGATCGATCTCATCCGGTCGAAGAATCCCTACCGGCTCTCAGCCGACGGTTCGCTCACCCTCCCGGGCTTCGACAGCATTCCCCTTGCGGGTCTGACCGAAGATCAAGCGACCTTGCGGCTGAAGGTCGAACCCGCGTTCCGCGACCTGGATATCCGGATCACGCGGCTGCCCCTCAAGAGGACCGGGGCGGAAGCGCTCAAGCCCTTTGGTTACGACATCTTCGACCGGGCGCCCTCTACTTTCGCGCCGGTCACCAATGTCCCGGTACCGTCCGACTATGTCGTCGGTCCGGGCGACGAGCTCAACGTTCAGCTCTACGGCAACCAAAACCGCACACTCAGGCTGATCGTGGGGCGCGACGGCCGGATCAGTTTTCCCGAACTCGGCCCGATCAACGTCGGAGGCCAACTCTTCAACAGCGTGAAGTCCAGCATCGAATCACGGGTCGAACGGCAGATGATCGGCGTGCGCGCCAGCGTCTCGATGGGCGATACCCGCTCGATCCGGGTGTTTGTGATGGGTGAAGCGAAGCGGCCCGGTTCCTACACGATCAGCGGCCTGGGGACGATCACTTCCGCGCTGTACGCCGCCGGGGGCGCCAAGACGATCGGCTCGCTGCGCAATATCGAGTTGAAGCGTCAGGGGACGGTCGTGCGCCAACTCGATCTGTACGATCTTCTGATCCGCGGCGACACGACTGACGATAGCAAGCTTTTGCAGGGCGACGTCATTTTCATTCCGCCGGTGGGTCTCACGGTGGCCGTCGACGGCGAAGTGCGGCGGCCTGCGATCTATGAGATCAAGCGCGAATCTACAGTCGCTGACATCATTGAGCTCGCTGGCGGATTGACGCCGCAGGCGGACACATCGAAGGCAACGTTGACGCGCATCGACGAGAACGAACGCCGGATCGTCATGCAGGTGAACCTCGCTGCAGACGCCGCGAAAGTGCAGGGCCTGCGCAATGGAGATCTGTTGCGCGTCACGCGCCTGCGCACCACGCTGGATTCGGCAGTCATCCTCCAGGGACACGTCTACACCCCCGGCGATTTCGCCTATCGGCCCGGCATGCATCTCACGGATGTAGTGCATTCTGTCGACGAGCTTCTGGCGAACGCGGATATTCATTACCTGCTGATTCGGCGGGAGCTGCCGCCCGATCGCCACGTCGCCGTGCTGTCGGCCGATCTGGCCGCGGCGCTGAAGGCGCCGGGCTCGACATCCGATGTGGAGTTGCTGCCACGCGACCGGATCATCGTGTTCGATCTCGCCTCGGGCCGTGATCGAGTCATCAAGCCGGTGATGGACGAGCTGCGTCTGCAGGGAAACGCGCAACAACCCACAGAGGTGGTTCGTATCGACGGTCGGGTCAAGGTTCCGGGCGAGTATCCGCTGGAGTCCGGAATGTCGGTGGCCGATCTCGTCCGAGCCGGTGGGGGCCTGTCGGACGAAGCGTACGGCACTCATGCAGAGCTCACGCGCTACAAGGTCGTGAATGGCGAGGCTCGCCGCACGCAGCTCATTGGCGTTGACCTGTCGGCGGCGCTGCGCGGGGATCCGACCGCGAACATCCGGCTTGAACCCTTCGACAATCTCAGTGTTAAGGAGGTCCCCGAGTGGGGAGCGCAGGACACTGTCACGCTCCTCGGTGAAGTGCGTTTCCCTGGGAGCTACGCTATCAAGCGCGGTGAGACTCTCAAGTCGGTCCTTGCGCGTGCGGGTGGCTTGACGGAATACGCGTTTCCCGAGGGGAGCGTCTTCACCCGGGAAGAGTTGAAGAGGCGGGAACAGGAGCAACTCGACATCCTCGCCTCGCGCATGCAGACGGACCTGACGACACTGGCCTTGCAGGGCGCTGCGGCGGGTCAGGCAGGGGCGGCGAATGCGCTCACCGTGGGTCAATCGTTGCTAGGCCAGCTCCGCTCGGCAAAGGCTGTCGGCCGACTCGTCATCGATCTGCCGCGCACTCTGCGCTCCCCGGCGGGATCGCCCACGGACGTCATTCTCCGCAACGGCGATCAGCTCATCGTACCGAAGTTCCAGCAGCAGGTGACCGTCATTGGGGAGGTCCAGAATTCCACCTCGCACCTGTATAGCCCCGAGCTGTCGCGCGACGACTACATATCGTTGAGTGGCGGCATGACCAGGAGGGCCGATCGCAGCAAGATTTATCTCGTGCGTGCCAATGGCAGCGTGGTCGCCTACGAAGGCACCCGTTGGTTCCAGCATGGATCGAACATGACTGTCAAGCCCGGTGACACGGTTGTTGTGCCGCTGAACACCGAACGTCTACCGGCGCTGCCGTTCTGGCAGGCAGTGACATCCATTTTGTATAACGTAGCGATCGCAGTGGCGGCCGTCCATTCGCTCTGATTTGCAGCGCAATCGAGAATTCATATGGCCCTCAAAGGCATCGTGCTGGCCGGCGGAGCGGGTACGCGCTTGCACCCTGTCACACTCGGCGTCAGCAAGCAGCTGTTGCCGGTGTACGACAAGCCGATGGTCTACTATCCGCTGTCGACGCTGATGCTGGCGGGCATACGCGATATTCTTCTGATTTCAACTCCCGAAGATCTGCCGCTATATCAGCGGCTGCTCGGGGACGGGCGCAAGTGGGGCATTTCGCTGACCTACGCCGGGCAGCCGCGGCCGGAGGGTCTCGCCCAGGCGTTTGTGATCGGCCGGCGCTTTGTCAGCCAGGATCGGGTCGCGCTCGTGCTCGGCGACAACATTTTCTACGGCCACGGTCTTCCCCAGCAGTTACAGGCTGCGGCCCAACACACCTCCGGCGCCACCGTGTTTGCATATCGCGTCCGCGACCCGGAACGCTACGGCGTCGTGCAGTTCGACGAGCACGGCAGCGCGCTGGATATCGAGGAGAAGCCTGCTGATCCAAAATCGCACCACGCGGTCACGGGATTGTATTTTTTATGACAATCAGGTGTTGGATATCGCGGCTTCACTGAA
>VBNY01000101.1 GCA_005877705.1 Gammaproteobacteria bacterium | reverse complement strand
GTTCGAGCTGCCGAACCGCTTCTGGTCCGTGGGGCCGTCCCTTGCAGAGACCCTCTTCGATGCGGGAGCGCGCAAGTACCAGGAGGCCCAGGCCATCGCCGTCTACGACCAGGACGTAGCTTCCTACCGGCAGACCGTGCTCACCGCATTCCAGGACGTCGAGGACAACCTCGTCTCGCTGAAGGTGCTCGAGAAAGAAGCGCTCGCGGAGCGGGCGGCGGCGGATGCGGCCGGCGAGACTCTGCGCATCACCGAGAACCAGTACAAGGCCGGAACGGTCGACTACCTCAACGTGGTGTCCGCGCAAAATGCCTCGCTCACGGCCGAGCGCGCCTTCCGCGATATCACCAACAGGTCGCTGAGCGCGAGTGTGGGGCTGCTCAAAGCGCTCGGCGGCGGCTGGAATACCGGCGCCCTGCCGCAATGAACGCGCCGCAGGCGACTTTCAGACATTTTAAGCAGGATTTTCCAGACTGAACGCCTGCCGGTGATCATCGTACGCGAACACCTCCGCGTAGCGCCCCCAGCTGATGATCGTCCGCAGTGTCTGCTCCGCCGCATTCTCCGCCATGTAGTCCTCGAGCTCGTCGCAGAACCGGCTCTTGGGGGCGGTGTGACTGGCGCGCTCGTCGAGCACACGGCGCACGTGCGCGGCAAGCGGCACGTAGGTGAGCAGGTGACGGGCGAACAGGCGCTTGCGCTCATCCGTGTCGGCCTTGGCAAACTGCAGGCCTGCGTCCGTGAGCTTGATGTCGCCCCCCTCGATCTCCGCGAAACGCAGCATCTGCAACGCCTCCGCCACGGGGAACAGATCGTCGACTTCCATGCGCAAGGACTGCGCGATGGCCGGCAGGTCGGCCTGGCCGTTGTACGGCGGCTCGCTCACCGCCTCCATGAGGCCGGAGAGCAGATTCGACGAAACGTGCGTGAGGGCGGTCCCGATACCCGTGCCCGGAAAACGCTCGGTCTTCAGCCCCACTCGCTGCTCGGCGCGCGGCTTTGCCGTCAGCTCGACGTAGACCCGTTCGATGAGCGCGCGAAACCGCGGATCGAGCGCATGCCGTGGCTGCGGCAGGTCGATGGCAACCTCGCCGACGACACGCCCCGGCTGCGTCGAGAAGATGAGCAGTCGATCGCACATCTGCACCGCCTCCTCGATGTTGTGCGTCACGAGCAGCACGGACCGGATCGGCAGCTGTCCCTCGCCCCACAGATCGAGGAAGTCGTTGCGCAGGGTCTCGGCGGTGAGCACATCGAGCGCCGAGAACGGCTCATCCATGAGCAGTATGTTGGGATGTACGACGAGCGCACGCGCGAAACCGACCCGCTGGCGCATTCCGCCCGAGAGCTCGCGCGGGTAGGCCGACTCGAACCCGTCGAGGCCGATGAGGTCGATCGCCTGCAGCGAGCGGCGGCGGATCTCCGCTTCCGGGAGCCGCAGCGCCTCGAGGCCCAGCTGCACGTTCTCGAGCACGGTGAGCCAGGGGAAGAGCGCAAAGCCCTGGAACACCATGGCGATGCCGGCCGCCGGACCGTCCACCGCCTGGCCGAGATAATCGATCGCGCCGCTGGACGGGGAATCCAGCCCCGCGATGACCCGCAGCAGCGTCGACTTGCCCGAGCCCGAGCGTCCGAGCAGACCCACGATCTCGCCCGCCCGCAACGTGAGATTCACATTCTCGAGCACGACGAGCTGGTCGCCGTCCGGCTTGCGAAAGGACTTGCAGACCGCTCGCACATCGAGCAGCGGCGCCACATCCGGGGCCAGAGCGGTTGTTGCGTGCAAGGGCGTCTCCTTTGAAAGCGCCGTCAGCCAATCGTACTAACTCAGTCGGAACTTGCGCTCGGCGCGCGCGTACAGCGGCCGCCAGAAGAGCCGGTTGAGAATCACGACGAACAGGCTCATCACCACGATCCCGAGCACGGTGCGCCGGAAGTCGCCGGCGCTCGTCGCCTCGGCAATATAGGCGCCGAGCCCGGTGGCGGTCAGCTTTTCCTTACCCCAGGTGGCAACTTCCGCCACGATGCTCGCGTTCCACGAGCCTCCCGATGCGGTGATCGCGCCGGTCACGTAGAACGGAAACACGGCCGGCAACGCCACCCGCCGCCACCACAGCCAGCCGCGCACCCTCAGGTTCTCGCTCACGTGGCGCAGGTCCGTCGACAGGGCCGAGGCGCCAACGATGACGTTGAACAGAATGTACCACTGCGTGCCGAGAATCATGAGCGGGCTCAGCCAGATGTCCGGATTGAGCCGCCACAGCACGATGCCGGAGACGACGATGGGAAACAGTAGATTGACCGGGAATGCGGCCAGAAACTGCGCGATCGGCTGCACGATGCTGGCGACCCGCGGACGCAGGCCGATGGCCACGCCGATCGGGACCCACAGCGCCGTGGCAAGCGCGATCAGCACGCTCACGCGCAGCAGCGTCACGAATCCCAGCACGACGACGTGTCCGATCTCGGCGGGCTGCACGCCCGCGAGCACGAACCAGGCGGTCTCCCAGAGCGCGGCGACTCCTGTCAGCGCGATCCCCGTGTACCAGAGCAGGTCGCTCAAACGCTCACGCCGGAGGTTCGAAGGCGGCGTCGGCCGCACGGCCGCGGACTGGCGCGATGCAGCCGGCCCGATGCGCAGCAGAGCGGCGAACGCCCGGGCGACGAACGCCAGAAATCTTGACCGGCGCATCATCGTCAGCGCCCAGGACCGTGACGGTGTGAGGCCGACCTCCTGCTCGAGTCGGAACCAGTCGGCGCTGGCCGTGAGCGGACGGAACAGCAACTGGTCGTAGATGAGGATGACCAGGAACATGGCGGCGATCGCCCAGCCGATGGCGGCCAGGTTGCGCTGCCCGATGGCAAGGGCGATGTAGGAGCCGACGCCGGGAAGCGTGACCGCCGTATTGCCGACGCTGATCGCCTCCGCGGCGACCACGAAGAACCAGCCGCCGGACATCGACATCATCATGTTCCAGATGAGCGCCGGCATGGCGAACGGCACCTCCAGGCGCCAGAAGCGCATCCACGGACTCAGCTGAAAGCAGCGCGCCGCCTCGTTGAGCTCGTCGGGGATGCTGCGCAGCGAATGATAGAAGCTGAATGCCATGTTCCACGCCTGGCTGGTGAAGATGAGGAAGATGGCGGCCATCTCCGCACCGGCCACGCGCCCCGGCGTCAGCGACAGAAAGAACACGAGCGTGATCGAGAAGCCGAGAATTGGCACCGACTGCAGAATGTCGAGCAGCGGGACCAGCAGCACCTCGGCGCGCCGGCTCTTCGCAGCCAGCGTCGCATAGGTGAAAGTGAACATCAGGGAGGCGAACATCGCTAGCAGCATCCGCAAGCCCGTGCGCGCGGCGTAGTGCACCAGGGCCCGAGGATCGAGCGAGATCGGCGTGGCCTGCAGCCGCGCGAGCGAACCGGCCAGCCCGTGAGCGGCTTCCGCGACATAGACCAGGAAGGCGAACACCAGCGCGAAGGCGAGCAGGTCCCAGCCGCCGGGGACGAAGCGGGTCTTGAGGACGGAGATCGGGATCCGGTCGAGGCGCATCCGGCGAAGTTTGCCCGAACCCGGTTGCGATTGGCATCGCGACACTATTCGCGTACGCGTGCTCTCGAAGGCGGCTCTAACGTCATCGACAATGCGCAGACGCAGGGGCGCGTGACGGGGATGGTGGAGGCAGGGCCGCAACTGCCGTAGCATTGCGAGCCCATGAGAGCCCGATATCTGCTGGCGGTCTCGGTCGCCGCCCTCGTCGTAACCCTGTCGGCAGCCGTGCGTGGCGACGACCAGCAGACTGCGCAAACCCATGAGACCGTCAAGGAAAAGGCCAAGGACGTCGGCCATGCGGTCGCGCGCGATGCCAGGACCGTCGGCACGACCGTCGCCCGCGACTCGAGAGCGGTGGGACACGCCGTGGCCAACAAATCGCGGGAAGTCGGCGCGGCGATCGGCCGGGACTCAAAGGAAGCCGGCCAGACAATCGCCCGCGATTCGAAGAAGGCGGGTGCGGCGGTCGCTCACGGCGCAAAAGCCGTCGGCACGGCGGTCAAGCGCGACGCCAAGAAAGTGAAGGCGGCGGTCGCGCGCAAGACCGACGACACCAAACCGGCGCAGTGAGCCCGCTGCCA
>VBNY01000258.1 GCA_005877705.1 Gammaproteobacteria bacterium | reverse complement strand
TGAGAAGTCGCGTGTCGCCACAGCACGAGCTTCTCGATGACGAAGAAGATGCCGAGGCCCAACACGAGAGCAATGCCGATCCCGTGTGCCCCTGCGGGCCCGACGCCCGCCATCGCTTCCGGCAACAGGGCGAGCAGCGCAGCCCCGAGCAGCGCGCCCGTCGCGAAGCTGATGAAATGCGGCATGATGCGGGCGCCGAGCTGCTCCGGCACCAACAGGAACACGCCCGCGAATGCGGCGCTGGCGATGCCGCCGAAGGCGGTGAACAGAATGATCCAGCCGAGCAGGGGCAAGCGTCTTGCTTCTTAGGGGAACCAACCCATCCTAGCACGCATGCGGCTTGCCTCTCACTGGAGCCAGATGAGCGCCGCCATGCGCCCGCAGGGTCCGTCGCGCCGGAATGAGAAGAAGCGCGCGGCATCCGCGAACGTACACCACGCGCCACCTGAGACCGCGCTCACGCCCATGGCGGCCAGCCTGCCTCTGGCGAGAGCGGAGAGATCGCATTGCCAGCGACCGCGCCCGTTGGCCTCGAATGCTGAGGCGGCCTGAACGTCTCCCGCGATGAATGCCGCGCGTACCTCATCGCCAACCTCGAAATGCTCCCGGCCGATCGCAGGACCCAGCCACGCCAATAACTGCGCCGGCTGCAGACCGAGTTTGCCAACGGTGGCTTCCAACACGCCTGCGGCAAGTCCGCGCCACCCCGCGTGTGCCGCGCCTACCGCCGAGCCGTCGCGCGCCGCAAAGAGGACGGGCATACAGTCCGCAACCTGCATCACGCACACGCGCTCGACGCGCCGTGTGATGGCTGCATCTGCAGGCGCATCGGACGCTGCTGCATCGAGATCGACAACGTGGGTGCCGTGCACTTGCTCGAGCCAGGCGGGCTCGGCCGGCAAGCGCAGCTGCGCGCGGATGCGACGGCGATTCTCCAGTACCGCCTCGGGAGCATCGCCGACATGGCTGCCAACGTTCAGCGAATCGAACGGGGGCGCGCTGACGCCTCCCGTCCGAAGGGTGAAGGCAGCGTGCACTCGCGGCGGCGCCGGCCAGCTCGGCTCGATGAGGTCGGCATCACTCACGACGCTGGTCCGCTTCGAGCACGGCCACCAGGCGTTGCATATCGGCCGGCAACGGTGCCTCCCACTCGACGTTGTGGCCGGTGATCGGATGCGCGAGCTGCAGGCGCGCCGCGTGTAGAGCCTGGCGTTTGAAGCTGCCGAGCTCGGCAGTCAGCTCCGCCGAGCATCCCGCGGGGATGCGACGGCGGCCACCATAAACAGGATCCCCGACGAGTGGGTAACCGATGTGCGCCAGGTGCACCCGAATCTGATGCGTGCGGCCCGTTTCGAGCTCCGCGCGCACCAGCGTGTGCGCGCGGAAGCGCCTCACGACGCGATAATGAGTAATGGCCGGACGCCCGTCGCTGCGCACGGCCATGCGCGTGCGCTGACTGCGGTGGCGCCCAATGGCCTCATCGACCGTACCACCGCCCGTCATCACACCGGTGCACACCGCAAGGTACTGTCGTCCGATCTCGCGCGCCGCGAGAGCGGCCACGAGCGCCGCGTGGACTTCGGGAGTACGCGCCACAACGAGAAGCCCGCTCGTATCTTTGTCGAGTCGATGCACTAGACCGGCCCGCGGCACCACCGCGAGCTTCGGGTCGAGCGCCAGCAGCGCATTCTGCAGGGTGTGGCGCGCGTTACCGGCACCCGGATGCACGACGAGGCCGGGGGGCTTGTTGATCACGAAGAGCGCGCGATCCTTGAAGATCACAGCGAGCGGCAAAGCCTCGGGTGCGACTCGCTCATCCGCTTCGAGGCGCGCCTCGATCCGCACCTGTTCGCCGCCCAGCACCTTGTCTTTGGCACGCAGCCGGCGGCCGTCGACCTGGACCGCCCCCGCCTGGATCCAGCTCTGCAGTCGCGCGCGGGAGTACTGCGGCAGCGTACGTGCGAGCGCCTGATCGAGCCGCAGTCCCGCGAGATCTGCCGGCAGCGCAAGCGCGTGCGTACGCGTACGGAACTCCCCGGACGGCTCTGCAGTCGCAAGCCGAGGCGGCGGATTCGCTATACTTCGGGGAATTAAACGGCGCGATGCCAACGAAAGGCCCTTTTTAAGATGTCCTTGCCCGGTCCGGTGCGCGGCAGCGCGGTGGTGCTGTGTATCGTCTTGCTCGCCGTCTCCGGCTGCCGCACGCATCGCGACCGCGATGCGCAGAAGTCGAGCCCCGAGATTATCTACAAACGCGCCCGCCAGAGCCTCGATTCGTACGACTTCAACACCGCCATCAAGACGTACGAGCAGTTGACGGCGCGCTTCCCGTTCACGGATCAGGCGCGTCAGGCACGACTCGATCTCATCTACGCATATTACCGCGCCGGGGAAAGCGAGTCCGCGACGGATGCCGCGGAGACGTTCATCCGCGAGAACCCCACACATCCGCGAGTGGATTACGCGTGGTACATCAAGGGCCTCGTGGACTTCGAGCGCACTCCCAACGCTCTCGAGCACCTGTTTCACGTGGATTTGGCCCAGCGGCCACCCACGACCGCGCGCAAAGCATTCGCGGCATTCCGGACTGTGGTTGAGCAGTACCCGAAGAGCGCCTACGCCCACGACTCACTGCAGCGCATGATCTACCTGCGCAATCGGCTGGCGAATTACGAAGTTCACGTGGCCCGCTACTACATCCGGCGCGGTGCGTACGTGGCTGCAGCGCAGCGTGCCAAGGCAGCCGTGGAGCAATACGACGGCGCCCCGGCCGTGCGTGAGGCGCTGCAGATCATGATCGAGGCCTACGACCGGTTGAATCTCAAGGAGCTCGCCGACCAGACGCGGCGCGTGTACCAGGCGAACTTCTCCGGTGATCTGCGGCAGGCCGAGGCCGAGGTCCACAAGGCGTGGTGGAAGTTCTGGTAAGGGCCCGGCGCCTCAGGCTCGGTTTCCTTTGGGTCGATCAGCGGCGATAGCCGTTCGTGATCGGATAGCGCCAGTCGCGTCCAAAGGCGCGGCGGCTCACGCGCACTCCGGGCGGCGCCTGCCGGCGCTTGTATTCGTTGCGTTTCACGAGATCGAGTACCCGCCCGACCGTGGCCCGGTCGAACCCGCGGGCCTCGATCTCATCGACTGACAGGTCCTCCTCGATGAACGCTTCCAGGATCGGGTCCAGTATCTCGTAGGGCGGCAGCGAGTCGGAATCCCGCTGCTCGTGGCGCAGCTCGGCGGACGGCGGGCGCTCGATCACGCTTTGAGGAATCACCCGTCCGAGGGTGTTGCGGTAGGCGGCGAGGCGATACACGAGCAGCTTGCTGCAGTCCTTGATCGGCGCGAAGCCTCCGGCCATGTCGCCGTAGAGGGTGGCATAACCCACGGCCATCTCGCTCTTGTTGCCCGTGGTGAGCAGCATCTTGCCGGTCTTGTTCGAGATGCCCATGAGCAGCAGCATGCGGCAGCGGGATTGAATGTTCTCCTCGGTCGCATCCGGCGACAGACCGGCGAACTCCGTCTTGAGAGTCCCCAACGTTGTCTCGAACATGCCCTCGATCGAGAGCATGCTGTATTTGACGCCGAGAGTCTTCGCTTCCTGCTGCGCGTCCTGCAGGCTCATAGGCGATGTATAGCGCGACGGCATCATGACGGCGTGCACCCGCTCAGCCCCGAGTGCGTCGACGGCGATGGCAAGCGTGAGCGCGGAGTCAACGCCGCCAGAGAGCCCCATCACCACGCCGGGGAAGCCATGCTTGTTGACGTAGTCGCGTACACCCAGCACCAAAGCGCTGTAGATGCTGCCTTCATCACTGAGCTCCGGCTCGATGTCTCCCGGCTGGGGCACGACCAGCCGCCCGTGGCGCACGAAGTCGACCGTGTAGGTGCCCTCCTCGAACGCCGGTGCGCGCATGACCACGGCTCCTTCCGCATCCACGACGAAGGAGTTGCCATCGAAGACGAGCTCGTCCTGACCGCCAACCAAGTTCACGTACGCGAGAGGGATGCCTACGTCCTGCACGCGTGCCCGCACAATGTGCTCGCGCTCACGCTGCTTGTGTATCTCGAAGGGCGAAGCGTTGATGACCACGAGCAGCTCGGCGCCGTCGGCTCGCGCGAGCTGGGCGGGCTCCGGCTCCCAGATGTCCTCGCAGACGAGCACCCCGACCAGAAAGCCCTGGCACTCCACGACTGTTGGCTGCGCACCCGCATGGAAATAGCGCTTCTCATCGAACACTTTGTAGTTCGGCAGCT
>VBNY01000257.1 GCA_005877705.1 Gammaproteobacteria bacterium | reverse complement strand
GTCATCGAGTGTCCGCAGCCGATCCACGGTGCCATTGCTCGAGTCGACGCCGTTGACGTAGTTGCGGCGAGCGACCGCGGTCTTGATGCTCGTGACGTCGTAGAACGCGCTCGGGTTGGCGTAGAAGAGCGGGTTGGCGAAGCCGTGCGGATGGCCGGCCTTCTGGTCTGCGAGCGCCATCAAACCGGCGAAGATCGGGCTGGCCAGACTGGTGCCGCCAATTCGATATTCATCGTAAGAGGCGCCGTTCGGAAAGGCCTGCGTCTGGCCGATCAGCAGGCCCGTCTGCGGGTCGGCCAGCGCCGCGACATCCGGTACTCCGCGGCCCGTCAGGCTCAGCCCGGCGGTCTGCTGATAGAAGGGTTCCGCGAAGACGACGCTCACTCCACCGCCGGCGCCATAGAGCCAGCCGGTTCGGCTGCAGACCTGAGTCGTGGTGCTGCAGTTATAGGTGCTCGTGCCCCAGCCTGTCTCGAGCACACGGGTCTTCGATGAACTGATGCCGAGACTCGTGCCGCCGACGGCGGTTACCCAGGGACTCGATGCCGGCCAGTCCGTCGTCGCAAAGCCCGCCACGGAGGTCTCGTCTCCGCTGTCGCCCGAGGAGAAATAAACGCCAATGCCCTCGATGGCCGCCTGGAGCAGCGTGTCCTCGAAAGGCTTGACGAATCCGGCAGGCAGCAGCTCGGTGTTGAATCCGTATGAATTCGTCACGATTTGCGCGAGGTGCCCGTCCACCACGTGATTCATCGCGGCGTCGAGATCCTGATAGTTGTTCGGGGCCCCGACGAACACGATCTTCGCAGCCGGCGCCATTCCGTGCACCGCTTCCACATCCAACGTCTCCTCTCCGTACCACCCCTGCGGGTCCTGCCGCGGGTTCTGCGGCCGGTTGTAGACCCCCGGTGGCACGACTTGAACGAGTTGCGCGGGCGTCATCGTCGGCAGCCCCCGATTTGTCGACCACTGATTGACGTCCTGCAGGATGGTCGGCGATGCGTACGCGTCGATGATTGCCACGGTCTGACCGGATCCGTCGAACCCGGAGATTCCATAGGCGCCTTTGATCTCGTCCGGCACGTAGCCCTTGACTGTCCAGGGCACGGAGGAAAGCGCTACCTCCTTAAATCCGCTCGGAAACGCGTAGGGTGACAGCAGCTGCGCCCAATACGCAGACAGGGGCGGTGAATTTCTGAAGCCCGCTGACGGAGGCGCTTTTGCGTCGATTCTGCGGTACGTCTGTACGAACTGGTAGCTCTCGTCAAGGCCGACGACTGCACTCACGACAGTAGCGAGCGAGCTGGGGACGGAAAGGTCCGTGTCCGGCGAACGGACGGTCTGCCCAAGAACGAGATAGTTGCCGAATGTCGCGCCAAAGGCGGCCTGCGCTTGGGCTACCGTGCCCTCGGCGGAAATGTAGTGGCCGTTTTGAGGCGTGTATTGGACCCTGAATCCCTGGCTGCGGAGCCATTTTTGCACCTGAGCCACATCCGGCCCTGCGGGCGCGAATTGCGCCCGGAACTGAGCGGGCGTCAGATATTTGCCATACGAGGCGTTGGTGGGGTCCGACACCGCCCGTGCGAGCGCCTCGGCCGCGGCCGAATTGCGCCAGCTCAGGTAGACACGGAATCCGACGTCCGTACCGGGGTCGGCGGCTGCTACGAAGTTTTGACTATTCGCCCAAGACGGCGCGCTGCCCTGCAGGGTGGCGCGAGAAGCGGGTGCTGCATACGCAGCACCTGTCATTACGGCGCCGGCCGCGAGCGCTGACATGGCGGCGATGATTCCGGTGAATTTCATACTGGGTTCCTGTCGGAGTTCTTCTGGATTATGTAACACGCGCGGCGAGGCGCACCCCGGGAGAAGTCAATCAGCGCTTGCGAACTCCGAGCGAGAGGTTCTTGTTCGTCAACGAATGTTATTCGAATTTCGCGGCAGCTTCTGCAGTGAAGGCTCGGCGCCGAGCGACGGCGCAAACCTTCTTATACTCCTTGGCGATTTTCCGCGTCAATGCGGAGGTAAAACACCCACGAAGACGTGACACGCAAAGTGCGCGAGCGCTGGAGCGTTTTGAATCGGGCTGTTGGTACGCAGGACGGCTTGCCGCTGTCGCCGGTCGACACGAGCCGCCGTCAGAGCGACTCGAGAAAACTGATCAGCTGCTGTTTTTGGCTCGCGGAGAGTTCGCGGAATGCTCTCCTTACGTATTCCGCCTCGCCTTCGTGGCGCTCGATGGCATTCTCCAATGTCAGCGACCGCAAGTCGTGCATAAATCTCGGGCGCGTGCGCAGACCCCAAAGAGGCGCGGTACGCAGCTTGTTCACCGTGTCCTGCGGACCCGCTTGCACGATTCCATCCCCTGTTTCGATGTCATGCAGCAGGAAGTCGCTGTACGGATGGATGATCTTGTTGCCTAGCGCCTCCGGCACGACGAAGGTCCCGGCGTTGATAACCGTTCCGGCGCTCGCGGTCGTGATGGATGACACGTGGCAGGTGCTGCAACCGACCGTGTCGAACAAGCGCTCCCCCGCAAGAGCTGACTCGCTTGTAGCGAGCGCTGGATCGCGCGGCGGAGTCTTGGTACCGCGGATGAATTGCGCAAAGTGATCGATGTCCGCCAAGCCGAGACTGTCAGGGACGTCTTCCGGGTCCTGTGTGACCTTGCCGATGGATGTCGTGTCCTTGGGGCGCAGCCGATTGGTCACACCCATTTCGTTCAGGTACGCATCGGCGATGAACGACAGCAGACTGCTATGCTGGTCTTTCCAGCCGAAACGACCAATGCGCGACTGGCCCGGCGCCTCGAGTACCGGAACCTCGATCGACTCGCCGTGAATTCGCCCTGCGCTGCTTCCAGGCTGTCTCGCGGCAATCGCCAGTAGCGTGCTGTCATCAATCGCTTCGACGAATCCATCCCCCAAGGTGTTGAGCGCCGCGCGCAATGCACGGATGTCTTCCGTGACCGGTATGTGCTCCTGCGCCTCGGGAACGACGGCCCGATCGTTCACGATGGAACGGCCGGCAATGCTGGCTGCGCCGTCATCGATCGGCACAGTGGGATTTACGAAGTTGCCGTTCTGGTCGCGATGGCCGACTCGCACCTCCGTGAATTGGCTGGCTCCGCCGCTGACGGGGTTCTGATGACACTCGGCGCACGCTCGGCCGTTGTACACGGGACCGAGTCCGGTGTTCACGTCGTGCAGGGTCTCGTAGATCTGTTGATCGAGCCCAAAAGTATCACCCGGCGGTTCGGCAATGCCGTTGCTCGAGCTCCTCGAACCGGGATTCTGCACCAGCGTCGGGGTGTCAAAGCCTGCCGGGGCTTGCGTCGGCGGCGGCGCGCTCCCGGCTGCCAGCGGCGTCTGCAAACCTGTCATAGCGACAAGAACGAGAGCGGATCTGCTCATCATGACCTTTGCCTCCCGGGTAAAGCTATATGCCGAGCGCCGTATCGCGCCTCGAGAGCGGCATTTGCCGCGCACGACATAGATCCCGGGAGCGCCAGCGTTATTCCCGAAAAGCGCGTTAAACTTTGATGAGGGTCTTTGCTTGAAGTGACGCGGCGGCAGGCGCGTGCACGATAAGTTCTTGATTTCGGGTGGGCGGTACTCTCGCGGCTTCCGCGCGACGTTCCCAGCCACCACACCGAGCGCCGCGTGATCGGCGCCCAAGTATCCGGCGGCCGGACCCGCAGGACCGCTATGCCACTGGAAGAAGCGCCTCGAAACCTGCTTCGATGAAGTGACGGTCAGTGGTCAGGGCTTGGGTCATGCGCAGCTCGCGCATGAGGACGAAGCTCGTGCAATCGGTGAAAGAGTAACCGTGGTCTGCGTGTTTGACGAAGAATGCTTTGGCTGTGTCGAAGCGGTGGGGCGCGATGTCTTCGAGATTGATCGCTTCGGAGCGCTCGATGCGATCGAGTAGGGCGAGCGCGGCGCGCGCATTGATGCGCGCTTTGGTAAGCGTGAGTGTCTCATCGACGATGTAGTCAGTGGTAATGACCCGGCACCGGGCGCGCAGGAGTTTGGCGAATGCCTTTACGGCCTGGCGGTGAGCGGGATCACGTTTGGCGACCAGTGCAAAGAAGAAGGATGTATCGG
>VBNY01000256.1 GCA_005877705.1 Gammaproteobacteria bacterium | reverse complement strand
CGCAGCGCAAGGCCGTGACCTACGGCGAGCCGCTGCCTGAGAAGGGATTCAAGGCCGGACCTCTGCTCATCATCGCCGGCGCGGGCACGGGCAAGACCGATACGCTCGCGTATCGCGTGGCCCATCTGGTCATCCACGGGGTGGACCCGGCGCGGATTCTGATGCTCACCTTTACGCGCCGCGCGGCCACCGAAATGCGCCGCCGCGCCTTCGAGATCACCAAGAAAGCGCTCGACGAGACGCTCGGGGGTGTCAGCCAGACCATCACGCAGCGCATGAGCTGGGCGGGCACGTTCCACTCCGTCGGCAACCGGCTGCTGCGCCACTACGCGCCGCACTTGAAGCTCGATCCGCAGTTCAGCGTGCTGGACCGCGCCGACTCGGCGGATCTCATGGACGGTCTGCGCGAGGAGCTGGGGCTCGCGGCCAAGGAGCAGCGTTTCCCGCGCAAGGACACCTGCCTGCAGATCTACTCGTACCGGGTGAACACGTGCGCGTCGCTGCAGGACACCCTCGAGCAGCAGTATCCGTGGTGTGCGCAGTGGGAAGCGGATCTGACGCGGCTGTATCGGGCATACGTGGAGCAGAAGCAGCGCTGCAACCTGCTCGACTACGACGATCTGCTGCTGTACTGGCACGTCATGATGTCCGAGCCGCGCCTGGCGCAGCATGTCGGCTCGCATTTCGATCACGTGCTGGTGGATGAGTATCAGGACACCAACAAGCTGCAGGCGCAGATTCTGCAGGCGCTGAAGCCTGACGGCTCGGGGCTCGCAGTGGTCGGCGACGACGCCCAGGCGATCTATTCGTTCCGCGCCGCCGCCGTGGAGAACATCCTGGGCTTTCCGGACCGGTTCAGCCCGCGAGCCGAGGTCATCACGCTGGCGCAGAACTATCGCTCGACTCAGGCGGTGCTGGACGTCGCCAACGCGGTGATGGCCGAGGCGCCGCGCCAGTACCGCAAGCATCTGCTGTCGATCCGCGGCCAGGGAGCCCGGCCGCGCCTGGTGACGGTCGACGAGCTGCAGACCCAGGCGGAGTACATCTGCAACGAGATCCTGCGGCGCCGCGAAGCCAACGTGCCGCTCATGCGCCAGGCCGTGCTGTTCCGCAGCGCGAGTCACAGCGACATCCTCGAAGTCGAGCTGGCCAAGCGCAAGATCCCGTTCGTGAAGTTCGGCGGATTGAAGTTCCTCGAGGCCGGGCACATCAAGGACCTCATGTCCGTGCTGCGCTGGGCCGACAACCCGCGCAACACGCTGGCCGCCTTCCGCGCGCTGCAGCTTCTGCCGGGTATGGGTCCGGTGAATGCGCGCAAGGCTCTCGAGCATCTGGAAGCGCACAACTATTCATTGGAGGCGCTGCAGAGCTTCGCGCCGCCGCCGCCCTCAGCTCTCGACTGGCACAAGCTCACGGAGCTGATGCTGGCGCTCGCCGATCCGCAACGCCAGTGGATCGGCCAGGTGCACCTCGTGCGCGAGTGGTACCGGCCGCACTTCGAGCGCATCTTCGAGCACTTCCACACGCGCCTGGGCGACCTGGATCAGCTCGAGCAGCTGTCCGGCCAATATGCCACCCGCGAGCGCTTTCTCACGGAGCTCACGCTCGATCCGCCGCACGCCACCAGCGACCTCGCGGGCCAGCCGCTGCTCGATGAGGACTACCTGGTGCTCTCGACCATTCACTCTGCGAAAGGAATGGAGTGGGACACGGTTTACGTGCTCAACGTCGTCGACGGCAGTTTCCCGTCGGAATTCTCGACGGGCAAGGCGGAACTCATCGAGGAGGAGCGGCGCTTGCTGTACGTCGCGCTTACCCGCGCGCAGAACGATCTGGCGCTCATCGCGCCGCTCAAGTTCCATCTGACGAGCCAGCCGCGGCAGAGCGACAGCCATGTTTACGGCGGACGCAGCCGCTTCGTCACCGAGAAGGTGTTGAAGCACCTCGACGCGGCGACGTTCCAGGGCTCCAGCTTTGCCGGCGTCGCGGCCCTCGAGCAGCACGGCGAGCACTCGACGCTCGATGTGAGCGCCCGACTCAAAGAGATGTGGTAGGGGGAACGGGCGCGGCTACTTCTTCGGTTTGACGAACTTCAGCGTGAAGCGGTCGCTCTCGCCGATCTGCGCGTACTTGTCGCGGTCCTGATCTGCGAGTCGGTAGGTCGGAGGCAGCGTCCAGACGCCTTGCTCGTAGTCCTTCGTATCCCGCGGGTTGGCGTTGATCTGCGACTTGCCGGCGAGCCTGAAGCCCTGCGCCTCGATCAGCCGGATCGCGTAGTCCTCGTTCACGTAGCCGCTTTTCGCCTTCGGATCCTGCGTGACCGCCGGGTTGCCTCGGTGCTCGACGACCCCCAGCACGCCACCCGGCCGCAACGCCTTGTACATCGTGGCGAAGGCCTGCGACGCCGCCTCTCGCGCCATCCAGTTATGGATGTTGCGGAAGGTCACGACCATGTCGACGGACCCCGCGGGCACCGCATCGCCGCCATTCGACGGAAACGTGACCAGCGTGACGTGCGAGTACAGGTCGGGCCGTGAGGCGAGCTTTTGGTTGTAGGCGTCGAGGCGCTGCGTGACGTACTTGCTCTGCGGGTCCGGCTCGATGACGGCGGCGGTGTACTTGCCCTTGTCCGCTACCAGCGGCGCGATCACCTCGGTGTACCAGCCCGGCTCCGGCCACACTTCGAGCACGCTCGTCTCCGGGCGAATGCCGAAGAACAGCAGCGTCTCCTTGGGATGGCGGTAGCGGTCGCGGGCGCGGTTTTCCTCGGAGCGCTGACTGCCCGCGAGGATGCGGTCCAGCCCCTGGGCGGTCGTCTGTCGCGTGCTGGTCGCCGCGCAGCCAGTCACCAACAGCGCGCTGGCGATCACACCCACGGCCGATCTGCTGTTCGCGAACATAGTCACCCAACCATGGTAGCGAAAAAAGAACCCCGCGCGAGGCGGGGTTCTTGGCATCCGATGGCCTTCCGTCAGCGGCGGAAGGGACCGCCGCCCTGGCGGGGACGCTGCGGGCGCTCTTGTGCTTCGTTGACTCGCAGCGGCCGGCCGGCCATCTGAAAGCCGTTCAAGGCCTGGATCGCGCCCTGCGCCTCGTTCTGAGGCATGTCGACGAATGCGAACCCTCGCGGCTTGCCGGTCTCGCGGTCGTTGATGAGCTTGACCGATTCCACTTTGCCGTGACGCTCAAACAGGGCCTTGATGTCTTGCTCGGTGGCGGTGAAGGGCAGATTGCCCACATAGATCGTCGTCATCCGGAAATCTCTCTTGGAAATGCGGACAGCGGCGGGCCGCACGAGTCGGTCGCATGTACCGCGTGATCAGTCAAACAGGTCAAGGCTTCAAGGCACACGATCGGCGTTTCAGTCAATGCGCAGCGCCTGGGGCCTGACGGCCTGCACCTTCGGTTCGTGCACGGATGAGACATGCGGGGCGGGATTCGATGACTTCACAGACTCGGACAGAAGCGTGCTTCATCCATAGCGCATACGAACGCAGAAGTGATGCTACTCCCGGCTTTTGCGGGAAGCAAACAGCCGTTGCGCCGGCCCTGCCAGGCCTGCGTGGCGAATGTGGGGTGTACGCGACGCCCGCCTGACATGTGCCGCGGGACCGGGGTCCCCGGGAAATCGCGCGTCTTGTTGATCACAGGGCGCGCTCGTGTGGCGGGTGATGCGCGATTTCCTGGGGTGGTTCTCAGGCGTCGGCGGGCTCGAGATAGGCGTAGCCGTCGAGCTCACTCTCGTAGAATCGCTTGAGCATCTGGCTTTCCGCGATGGTCATGCGCCCGTCGCGAATGGCGCGCTCGCAGTCGCGCGTCAGCGCCGGATAGAGCTCCGCCACGTCGTACTCCATGTACTCGAGCACTTTGTTGGCGGTGTCACCCTTGACGATCTCCTCGATCCACCAGCCGCCCTCATCGTGCAGCCGCACGTGCACGACGTGCGTGTCGCCGAACAGGTTGTGCAGATCGCCCAGGGTCTCCTGGTAGGCCCCGACCAGGAACGCGGCCAGGTAATACCGGTCGCCGCCCCGCAGCTCGTGCAGCTCCAGGGTGCGTTTCAGCTCGCGCAGCGACACGAAGTGGTCGATCTTGCCGTCCG
>VBNY01000255.1 GCA_005877705.1 Gammaproteobacteria bacterium | reverse complement strand
CGACGGTCTGAACGCGTTGTTGCGTGCGATACCCTCGCCGCTGCTGATCGTGGGG
Organism: Gammaproteobacteria bacterium; assembly: GCA_005877705.1. Taxonomy (GTDB): domain Bacteria; phylum Pseudomonadota; class Gammaproteobacteria; order Steroidobacterales; family Steroidobacteraceae; genus 13-2-20CM-66-19. The sequence goes on along the minus strand of VBNY01000255.1, from coordinate 7,845 downwards.
ATGGGGGCGCTGACGTGGGTGTTGCGGCGCTCGCTCGCGCTCTGCGCCTTCGTCACGCTGGCGTTGCTGTTCATCATGAATCAAGGCTACTGGATCGCGACTCTCGAGACGCTCTCGCTCGTCATCGTCGCGGCGCTCGTGTCAACGGCGATCGGCGTGCCGTTAGGCATCGCCGCGGCGCACCGGCCGAGGCTGTACGCAGCGCTGCGGCCCGTGCTCGATCTGATGCAGACGCTGCCGACGTTCGTCTACCTCATTCCAACGTTGGTGCTGTTCGGACTCGGCGTGGTGCCCGGACTCATCTCGACCGTGATCTTCGCCCTGCCCGCGCCCATCCGCCTGACACAGCTCGGCATCAGTTCCGTCCCCAAGCCGCTGCTCGAGGCGGGGCAGGCTTTTGGCGCCACCGGGCTGCAGATGCTGTGGAAAGTAGAGCTGCCGAGCGCGGCCCCGACGATCGTCGCGGGCATCACTCAATGCATCATGCTGAGCCTTTCGATGGTCGTGATCGCAGCGCTCGTGGGAGCAGGCGGCCTCGGTGTGCCGGTGGTGCGCGCCCTGAACACCGTGCAGGTCGGCATGGGGTTCGAGGCGGGCTTCGTCATCGTGCTGCTGGCGATCATTCTCGACCGGATCAGCCGCCCATCCGACAAGGCCGGCGGCTCATGAGCGCCGCGCTCGAGTTCCGTGCCGTTGACATTCTCTTCTGCGCCAAGGCGGGGCGTCGCGCCAGCGCCGCGGCCATCCAGCAGGCGCTCGCGGCGCTCGATGCCGGCGGCACACGCACCGAGATCGTCGAGAAAACCAGCGTGGTGGTGGGCGTAGCGAACGCCTCGCTGAGCGTCGAGCGCGGGGAGATTTCGGTTCTCATGGGCTTGTCGGGATCGGGGAAGTCGACGCTGCTGCGCGCAGCCAACGGCCTGAACCTCGTCACGCGCGGGCAGGTGCTGGTGAGGGACGGCGATACCATCGTCGACATCGGAGCCACGTGCGATCCGGCAACGCTGCGGCGCATCCGCCGCCTGCGCATTGCCATGGTGTTTCAACAGTTCGGGCTGCTGCCGTGGCGAACGGTCAGAGACAACGTCGGCTTCGGCCTCGAGCTGCGGGGCGATCCGCCCGAGACGCGCCGCCGGATCATCGACGAGCAGCTCGAGCTCGTAGGTCTCACCCAATGGGGCGATCGCTACTGCAGCGAGCTCTCGGGCGGCATGCAGCAGCGAGTCGGCCTGGCGCGCGCCTTTGCGACCAACGCCGACATTCTGCTGATGGATGAGCCCTTCTCGGCGCTCGACCCCCTGATCCGCCGTAAGCTCCAGGACGAGCTGTTGGCCCTGCAAGAGCGCGTGAAGAAGACCATTCTGTTCGTCAGCCACGATCTCGATGAGGCACTCAAGCTCGGCGACCGGATCTCGATCCTCGAAGGGGGACGCATCGTGCAGACCGGCACGGCACAGGACATCGTGCAACGACCCGCGGACGACTACGTCGCCGAGTTCGTACGCCATATCAACCCGCGGACGGTGCTGAAGGGGACCGCGGCTCCATAGCCGGCGCCAGGCACCAATAGGCTTTAGGCGCCGACAGGCGGGCGGCCGCCGTGGCCCTCATGTCGCGTTTGTTCAAGCGGGGCGGCGCACGGGTGCTCGTCGAACCCGAGCGCCCTGCCGCATGATGCTTGGCCGTACCCGCTCGAGGGTCCTTTGCGATGCAACGCTTCTCCGCTCTCTCGCTCCTCAAGGCGGGGCTCTCCGGCCAGCGCGGCTGGACGCCACAGTGGCGCACAGCGGAGCCGAAGGCCGCCTACGACGCCATCATCGTGGGTGGCGGCGGCCATGGGCTCGGCACTGCGTACTATCTTGCCAAGGAGCACCAACTCACGAACATCGCGGTGCTGGAGAAAGGCTGGATCGGTGGCGGCAACACCGGACGCAACACCACCATCATCCGCTCCAACTACCTGTTTGGAGAGAGTGCCGCTCTCTATGACCACGCGGTGAAGTTGTGGGAAACCCTGTCTCAGACCCTCAACTACAACGTGATGTTCTCGCAACGCGGCGTCCTGATGCTGGCACACAGCGTGCACGACGTGCAGGTCGCCAAACGCCACGTGCACGCGAACCGCGCCAACGGGGTGGACAACGAATGGCTCACCCCGCAGGCGGCCCAGGCTTTCTGTCCCCTGCTGAACATAGGCGACATCCGCTACCCGGTGCTGGGTGCGGCGCTGCAGCGGCGCGGCGGCACCGCCCGGCACGATGCGGTGGCATGGGGCTATGCGCGCGCGGCCGACGCACTCGGCGTCGACATCATCGAGAACTGCGAGGTGACCGGAATCCGGCGCTATGGGTCCGGCGCCGTGCAATCCGTAGAGACGACACGCGGCCTGATCCGGGCTCCCAAGATCGGCGTGGCCGCCGCGGGACACACGAGCGTCATCATGAAGATGGCGGGAGTCGGTCTGCCGCTCGAGAGCTACCCGCTGCAGGCGCTCGTCTCGGAGCCCATCAAACCCGTCTTCCCCTGCGTGGTCATGTCCAACACCATCCACGCCTACATCAGTCAGTCCGACAAGGGCGAGCTCGTCATCGGCGCCGGCACCGACGCCTACACCTCTTATACACAACGCGGCGCGCTGCACATCAGCGGCCACGCGCTCGAGGCGGTCTGCGAGCTGTTTCCGATGTTCCGGCGGCTGCGCATGCTGCGCAACTGGGGCGGCATCGTGGATGTGACCCCGGACCGCTCGCCCATCATCGGCAAGACGCCGGTCCCCGGCCTGTATGTCAACTGTGGCTGGGGGACGGGCGGCTTCAAGGCCACGCCGGGCTCCGCCCACGTGTTCGCCTGGACGATCGCTCACGATGAGCCGCACCCGATCAACGCTCCCTTCACGCTGGAACGCTTCCGCGACGGTAACCTCATCGATGAGGCCGCCGCGGCGGCGGTCGCGCACTAAGGGGGCTCCATGTTACTGATCCAGTGCCCCTACTGCGGCGAGCGCCCCGAGCCCGAATTCGTCTACGGCGGGCAGGCGCATCGCGCGCGCCCCCCGCCGAACGCAGAGCTTGGCACCCAGGACTGGGCCGACTACCTCTACCGCCGTGACAATACCAGGGGCGTGCATGCCGAGCGCTGGCGGCACACTCACGGCTGCGGCCGCTTCTTCAACGCGCTGCGCGATACGACCACCGACCACTTCATCGCCACTTACAAGATCGGCGCGCCGCCGCCGGCGGACTCGAGCGCTCGCAAGGCGGCGCGGTGACCAACACGTTGCGGACCGCGACCGGCGGTCGGATCGATCGCACGCGTGCGCTCGGCTTCACGTTCGACGGCGCGGCGTTCACGGGTTTGCAGGGCGACACACTCGCCTCCGCACTGCTGGCAAACGGCGTGCACCTCGTCGGTCGCTCGTTCAAGTATCACCGTCCGCGCGGCATCCTGGCCGCCGGCTCCGAGGAGCCCAACGCGTTGGTTGCGATCCGCCGCGACACCGCGCGCTACACGCCCAACCTTCGGGCGACCCAGGTCGAGCTCTACGAGGGGCTTGCGGCACACAGTCAGAACCGCTGGCCGAGTCTCGCCTTCGATGTGGGCGCGATCAACGACCTGCTGTCCGCCTTCATCCCGGCGGGCTTCTACTACAAGACCTTCATGTGGCCGCGCGGCGCCTGGAAATCGCTCTATGAGCCCTACATCCGTGCCGCCGCCGGCCTCGGCCGATCGCCCACACAAGCCGATCCCGACAGGTATTCGAACCGCTACGCGCACTGCGACGTGCTCGTGGTAGGCGCAGGACCGGCTGGTCTCGCCGCCGCTGTGGCCGCCGCGCACAGCGGCGCGCGCGTGATCCTGTGTGACGAGCAGTCGGAGTTTGGCGGCTCCTTGCTGGGGGAAGCGCACGGCGGGCATGCGGGTGAGATCGACGGTGAGCCGGCGCATGCCTGGCTCGCTCGGATGATCGAGTCTCTGACGAACAACTCCCGCGTGACGCTGTTGACGCGCACCACGGCCTTCGGCTACTTCCCTCACAACCTGTTGGGCCTCAACGAGCGCCTGACCGACCACCTCGCGAACCCCCACCCGGAACAACCACGCGAGCGCCAGTGGCAGGTACGCGCNNNCAAAGGAGGTCGTGCTCGCGACAGGTGCGATCGAGCGCCCGCTCGTATTTCCAGGCAACGACCGCCCTGGAATCATGCTCGCGGACGCCGCCCGCACCTATCTCAACCGCTATGGCGCCGTGGCGGGCACGCGAGCGGTCGTGATCACCGCGTGCGACGAGGCCTATCGAGCCGCGCTCGATCTGCATGAGGCCGGCGTGTTCATCGCCACCATCGTGGACTTGCGGCCGCGTGCCGACGGCGCCCTGCCCCAGGCCGCGCGGCGCGCAGGCCTCCCTGTGCAGACACACACGACGGTCATCGGAACGAGCGGGCGGCTGCGGATAAACGCGGTGCAACTTGCCCGCCTGGATGACGACGGGCGCGTGACCGATGGCGTTGTGAACATGCCGTGTGATCTGCTGCTGATGTCAGGAGGGTTCACCCCGAGCGTCCATCTTTTCTCGCAGTCGCGCGGCAGACTCGCATGGGACGAGAAGGTGCAGTCCTTCGTTCCGGTGGAGGCGGCCGAACACGCACGCCCGGCGGGCGCGTGTCGCGGCGTTTTCTCCCTGGCGGCGGCGGTGGCTGACGGCACTCTTGCGGGAGCGGCCGCAGCCGAGGAGGCGGGATACGCGCGCACGCCGCGTCAGCATTCCAGCAGCGCCTCCGATCCGGCAAGGGGCGCCTACGCGGGCGCCCTTCCGCAGCTGCGGCCAGCGGACGGCGCCAAAGCCTTCGTCGACTGGCAGAACGACGTCACGAGCAAGGATCTCGCGCTGGCTACGCGCGAGGGCTTCCAGTCGATCGAGCATATCAAACGCTACACGACGACCGGGATGGCGACGGACCAAGGCAAGACCTCCAACTTGAATACGCTGGGCATCGTCGCCCGCACGCTCGACAAGGCCATTCCGGAAGTGGGCCTGACCACCTTTCGCATGCCCTACACACCGGTGACCTTCGGCAGTTTCGCCGGTTTCTCCCGCGACGAGTTGTTCGACCCCGTGCGCACGACCCCGATACATGACTGGGCCGCAAGGAACGGCGCGGTGTTTGAAGACGTCGGCCTTTGGAAGCGCGCGCGCTATTTCCCGCGCAACCGTGAGGACATGCACGCGGCGGTTGCGCGCGAGTGTCGCGCAACCCGCGCGACCTGCGGCATTTTCGATGCCTCGACGCTCGGCAAGATCGAAGTCGTCGGCAAGGACGCCGTGACATTCATGAACCGCATGTACGTCAACGCCTGGACGAACCTCGCGGTCGGCCGCGCCCGCTACGGGGTTCTGCTGCGGGATGATGGGTTCGTGTTCGACGACGGCGTGGTCGCGCGCACGGCCGAGGATCGCTTCCATGTCACGACCACGACCGGCGGCGCCGCACGGGTGCTCGCGTTGATGGAAGACTACGTGCAGACGGAGTGGTCCGACCTCAGCGTATGGCTCACATCGACAACCGAGCAGTGGGCGGTCATAGCGGTGCAGGGTCCAAGCTCGCGCCGGGTTCTCGAGGCACTGGTGGAGGGAAGCGACATTTCCGCACAGGCCATGCCGCATATGAGCGTGGCGCGCGGCAGGATCTGCGGCGTGCCGATGCTGCTGATGCGCGTGAGCTTCAGCGGCGAGCTCGGCTTCGAGGTGAACGTCCCGGCGGACTTCGGGCTGCCGGTGTGGGAAGCGATCTATGCCGCCGGCCGGCAGCACGGCATCACCCCCTACGGCACCGAGACCATGCATGTGCTGCGCGCGGAGAAGGGTTACATCATCGTGGGCCAGGATACAGACGGCACCGTGACGCCGGATGACGTCGGCCTCGGTTGGGCAATCGGCAAGGCCAAGGCCGACTTTGTCGGCAAGCGCTCACTGCAGCGGCCTGCCATGACCTCGCCCGATCGCAAGCAGCTCGTCGGATTGCTGACTACGGATCCAGGGGTCGTGCTCGAGGAGGGCTCGCAGGTGCTGCAAGACCGCGGACAACGTCTGCCGCTACGTCCTATCGGGCACGTGACATCCTCCTATCACAGCACCACTCTTGGCCGCTCGATCGCGCTCGCCCTCGTTGCAGGTGGCAGGGGCCGCTCGGGTCGGACGCTGTACGTCCCAATGACCGACGGCGACGTCGCAGTGCAGGTCACATCGCCGGTGTTCTACGACTCGGAGGGGACCCGCCTCCATGCCTGATCTCTCCAGCGCCCGTCGAGCGCCGCTCGCAGTGCCCCAGAGCGCACTGGTGCGTTCGCTGTCACCAGCCGCGCGTTACATTCTGCGCGGCGGCCCGCAGGTGATGGACGCCGCCGGCGAAGTGCTCGGACTGTCGATCGGACAGGCAGCGTGCCGGGCGGCGGTGAACGGCGACCGCGCGGCGCTCTGGCTCGGACCCGACGAGCAGCTGCTCCTCGTTCCGGAAGGGTCGGCGGCCGAGGTCGCCGGCCTGTTGGGGTCGAGGCTTCGCGACCTGCCGCATTCGCTGGTCGATGTCAGCCATCGCCAGATCGCTCTTCAGGTCAGCGGTCCGCATCAGCGCATTTCCGGTCGGGATGTGCACCCGTACAATGCTGGCCAAGGCCGAAATAGTGCTGTGGCGCACCGCGGACGCTATTTTTCGCATCGAGGTGTGGCGTTCCTTCGCCGCTTACGCGTCTCGTTTCCTCGCCGAAGCGGCGCGCGAGATCATCTGACACGGTAGCGCAACTCATCCCGCGACTGAACTCGTGGGTTCCTTGCGAGGATTTATATGAAGACGCATTTTCGGGTCGTGGTCATCGGTGGCGGCGTCGTAGGCGTCAGTACGCTGTATCACTTGGCGAAGAAGGGTTGCACCGATGTGGCCCTGCTCGAGCGTACGGAGCTGACGGCGGGCTCCACCTGGCACGCCGCCGGCCTGTTGCCGCTCTTTAATATGAGCTACACCGTCGGCCAGCTGCACAAGTATTCCGTGGATCTCTACAAGCGGCTGCCGCAGGAAACCGGACAGGACGTGAGCTTTCACGTCACCGGCAACCTGCGCCTTGCGACCTGCAAGGACCGCATGGATGAATACTACAAGTACTGCGGCACGGCCAACACGATCGGTGTCCCCTTCGAGGTCATCGGCCCGAGCCAAGTGAAGCAACTGTGGCCGCTGCTCGAGCTCGGTGGCGGCGCCGACACCCCGGCCATCATCGGCGCGCTGCATCATCCGGATGACGGTCATATCGCGCCCGCCGACCTGACCATGGCTCTGCGCAAAGGCGCCCGCAGCTCAGGCGCCGAGATCTACGAGCACACCGAGGCGCTGGCCGTCGAGCGCACCCCGGCCGGCGAATGGAAGGTTCACACCAACCACGGCGACATCATCGCCGAGCACCTCGTGTGCGCCACCGGCAACTATGCCCGCCAGACCGGCCGCCTGTTTGGTCTGAACGTCCCGGCGATCCCCGTCGAGCATCAATACATCGTGTACGAGGAATCGCCGGAGTTGAAAGCGTACCGCAGCGCCGGCGGGCGCGAGCTCGCGGTGCTGCGCGAGTCCGACAAGTCCTACTACCTGCGCGAGGAGCGCATGGGCTGGATCCTCGGCCCCTACGAGCAGGGAGCGCCCGCCCGCTTCGCCGACGGCGTTCCCGACTGGTTCGGCCGCAGCCTCTTCCCGGGCGATCTGGACCGGCTGTTGCCGCATGTCGAAGCCGCAGCGCGCCGCGTGCCGGCGCTGGAGAACTGCGGCATCAAGGACATCGTCAACGGCCCGATCTCCTACACGC
>VBNY01000254.1:1922-6105 GCA_005877705.1 Gammaproteobacteria bacterium | reverse complement strand
GGCGCCCGAAGGGTGCGGCCCGCCGCGGTCAATACGACGCTATAACTCCCGGGCAACACAAAGGAGCCCTGCACCTTCAGCGGCGTGTCCTCTTCGAAGACTGCGGCGATGTCGTACTCGAATTCGATCGCGCGCGGGCGCGGGTAGCGCAGATTCCACACGAAGCGGTGCATGCCGGGCGTTGCCGACACCCCCGGCGCCGGTCGCAGCCAGGCCTCCTCGAAATAGCGCTCCGCCTCGAGCGCCTCCGGCTTGTCATCGGAGCTGAAGCGGCGCACGAGCGCACCTGCGGAATCGCGGATCTCGAGCGTCACCGGACCGTGCGCCTCGCTCCCCAGCCAGTAATCGATCAGCGCACCCACCGGCGGATTCTGACCAACCGCGGTTTCGCGCGGCAGCGGGGTGTCGCGGTTGTTGTTGGGACGCACCCGCCATGCCGCCGCGGGCGTAAACAGATGGGCGGACTCCTGCAGGAGCGAAGGTGCCAGCTGGCGTAACGGTGTCAGATCATCCAGCACCCAGAGCGCGCGCCCCTGCGTGGCCGCGATCAGGTCATTATCATGCACGAGCAGGTCGCGCACCCAGGCCTTCGGCAGATTGAGCCGCAGCGACTGCCAATGCTCGCCGTCGTCTAAGGACACGTAGACGCCTTCGGCCGTGCCCGCATACAACAGGCCGCGCCGCGTGGGATCGGAGCGCACCACCGACACGAATTCTCCCGACGGCAGCCCGCCATCGATCTCGGTCCAGGTCACGCCGAAATCGCGTGTGCGCAGCACGTGCGGGCGGAACTCATCCTGGCGCTGGTTGTCGACCGCGACATAGGCGGTGGCGGGATCGAGCGCCGAGGCGTCCAGCGAGCTGATCTTGCTCCAGGGCACGAGCGTGGGCGGCGCGACCTGGCTCCAGTGCTTGCCGCCATCGCGAGTGAGCTGAATCAGGCCGTTATCCGTGCCGACCCAGATCAGCTCTGCGGACCGGGGCGAGGGCGCGATGCTGAAAATCACGCCATAGCCGCAGGCCGTGGCGGCCGCGATCGCAACCGATTCCTCACAATTGGTGGCAGCGGAGCGTTTACCCGTCAGATCCGGACTGATCACCTGCCAGTGCGCACCGCGGTCCACGGAGCGGAACAGCACCTGCGCGCCGAACAACAGCGCATGCGGGACCGTCGGCGTGAACACCAGCGGCGTGATCCATCCATAGCGATATTTCAGCTCGGTCGGCCGCTTGGCGTAGCTGCTCACCGGCCAGGGCGAGACGTTTGCAACCTGTCCCGTGCGCTCGTCCCAGCGTGACAGGGGCCCGCCGAGGCCGCTGCCGTAGACGACGTGCGCGTCGTCCGGATCCGGAATCATGTAGTCGCGCTCCGCGCCGCCGACCGGATGCCAGTCGCGGAAAGTGAGCGAGCCGTAGTCGCTGCGGCTCGCTGCACCGACCGTGCCGCTGTCCTGTTGCCCGCTGTAGATCCAGTAGGGGAAGCGCGTGTCCGCGGCGAGATGATAGAACTGGCCGGTCGGTTGGTTGTACCACTCGCTCCAGCTGTGGCCGTCGTCCACGCTGATCACTGCACCCTGGTCCGAGGCGGTGATCCAGCGTTCGGGATGCTCGGAATTGATCCACAGGTAATGATAATCATCGCCGCCGGGGGCGCCTTTGATTTCCGTCCAGGTCTTGCCGGCGTCGGTCGAGCGGCGGATCGACTGGCCGGTGGCATACACGGTATCCGCGTTGCGCGGATCGACCGTGAGCCGCGAGAAGTACGAGTTTCCAAAAACGCTCGCGCGCTCGTTCACGCGCGTCCAGCGGTCACCGCCGTCATCGGAGCGCCATACTCCCCCCTCCTTCTTGGAATCGACTGTCGCGTACACGCGCATCCCCTGGGCGGTGTGCGCGACGGCGAGGCCGATGCGGCCGAGCGGGCCACTCGGCCAACCCTGTCCGCTCAAACGTGTCCAGCTCGCTCCCCCGTCCGTGGACTTGTAGATGCCGCTGCCCGGTCCGACATTGGGTTGGAAATAGGACAGCCAGGGCCAGCCGCGCCCCTGCCAGGCGGCCGCGTAGAGCAGATTCGGATTGCTGGGATCGGCGGCCAGGTCCACCACACCGGTTGAATCATCGATAGCGAGCGCATGGGTCCACGTTCTGCCGCCATCGGTGGATCGGTAGACACCGCGCTCTGGGTTGGGGCCGAAAAAATGCCCCAGCGCCGCCACGGCCACGACGTTCGCATCGCGCGGATCGATCCAGATCGCGCCGATGTACCTCGTGGCCTCGAGGCCGACCGCGGTCCAACTCTTGCCGCCGTCCGTCGACTTGTAGACGCCGCGGCCGGAGCTGATGTCGTACCGAGGCTCCGGCTGTCCCGTGCCAACATAGATCGTGTCGGGATCCGTGCGCGCGACAGCCAGCGCGCCAATCGACGGTGGCAGCTCATCGCCCACCGAGGTCCAGGTGCGGCCGGCGTTCACGGTCTTCCACACCCCACCGCCCGCGGCGCCGAAGTAGAACGTATCCGGGCGCCCCGGTACGCCCGCCGCCATCGTCGCCCAGCCGCCACGAAAGGGGCCGACGAGCCGCCAGTGCAGCTGCGCGTACGAGCTTTCGGGGAGCATCGACTGCGCTTGCACACCGCCACAGCCGACGAGCAGCAGCAATTCGATGAGAGCGCGCGCACCCCGGCGCGGGCGAGTGATGATCATAGAGTGTTAGCCCTTCGCTGCGGACGTTCGGCCTAAGCGGCCGGAAAGCCCGGCAGATTACGCTCCGCCTGCGCACTAGCCAATATCGATAGCCGATTGACCCCGCCGCGGCGTGGCATGATACGCGACCTCGCACCCACGACTATGCATTGAATGAGCGTCGTCCAGAAGATCGCTGCGGTCGGGCTATTGGTGTTGCTCGCAGCCACCGGCTACGGCCTGTGGTCCACGAGTCAATCCACGCCTGCGCCCGTGAAGCGCGTGCAGCCGGCGGCGCGAGCGGAGGCGCCACCCGTTGATGAAGCAACCTTGATCACCGCGCAGCGGCTGGCACGGCTGGCCGGCACCGCCGAGGAGCAGAGCCTGGCGCAGTCCGCGCTGCGGCTCGCCGATCACGAGCTCGAACTGGCGCTCACCGCGGCGCTGCGCGAGGTCGAAGCGCATCCGCCGGTGCTGAGCCCCGAAGCCCAGCGGATCCAGAATCGCTTGCAGAAGTCGCAGCAGCTGCTCGAGAACGATCAAGCACACGTGGCGCAGCTCACGGCAGTTGTCGGGCAGGCCCGCGGACCGGAGAAGACCTCGCTGCAGGACGAGCTCGACCTCGCGCAGTCGCAACTCGATCTCGACCGGGACGAGGTCGAGGAGGCGAACCAGGATCTGCTCGAGGCGGGCGGCAATCTGCATCAACGCATCCAGACCATGATCCAGGAGCACGCCGCCGCCCAGCACAACCGCCCCGCTGCAACCGCAGCCGGTCCCGATCCGCTCGCAAGCCTGCATGGCCTGGTCCGCCGGCTGCGGCAATGGGTCGCGCTGCGCACGAGAGAGCACTGGCTGATTGAGGCGGGCCGGCAGGCGGCCACGACCGCCGCGCAACTGAGCGCGGAGCGCCGGAAACTGGCCGCGCAGCTCGAGGCTGGCAAGGCGAGCGTTCCCGAGTTGGCCCATCACACGAAACGTGCGAAGTCCGAAGGGAGCCCCGCGGCCGCCGTGCCGACTCCGCAGATGGCCGGCGCCAATGCTCTCCTCAGCAGGGCGCGGGAGATCGCCGCGGATCAGAAGCTGCTCACGCTGCTCGATCAAAGGATCGCGGATCGGCGTCAGCTCGCCGCAGTCTACGAGAGATGGAGCGCGGCGGTCGCGGCACAGAACCGCGCCGTGCTGCACGCCGCCTTGAAGAGCGCGGCGCTCGTGATAGCGCTGCTCCTGCTGCTGTTGTTTCTCGACCGTTGGTTGGAAACACTGTTCGGGCGCACGCGACTCGACCGCCGTCAGGTGGGGACCGTACGCACGGTGACGCGCGTTGGACTGCAGATCATCGGCGTCGTCACGATACTGCTGGTGCTCATCGGCCTGCCGGGGCAGCTCGGCACCATGCTGGGTCTGGCCGGCGCCGGACTCACGGTGGCGTTGAAGGACTTCATCGTTGCCTTCATCGGCTGGCTCGTGCTGATGGGCAAGAACGGGATCCGCCTTGGGGA
>VBNY01000254.1:0-1885 GCA_005877705.1 Gammaproteobacteria bacterium | reverse complement strand
TGCTGGAAACCGGCAATTGGACCGATGCCGGCCATCCGACCGGCCGGCGCGTCACTTTCACCAACAGCTTCGCGATCCAGGGCCACTACTTCAATTTCTCCACTTCCGGCCAATGGCTGTGGGATGAGGTGCTGGTGCAGGTGCCTTACGACCGGGATCCCAACGCGATCGCCGCCGCGATTCACAAGGAAGCGCTCGAGGCTACCGCCGAGAACGCGCGCCTGGCGGAGCACGAGTGGCGGCGTGCGGTGCGCGGACAAGGCGGCGGTGCGTTCTCGGCCGCCCCCGGCATCAGCGTGCGGCCCGCCGTCGGCGGCGTGGAAGTCGCCATTCGCTACGTCACGCGCGCCAGCGAGCGCTTTGACCTGCGCGCGCGACTGTATCAATCTGCGGTGCAATTGCTGGCACAGAATTCCACGGTCGCCCTTCGCGTGTAATTACTCAATCACTGAGTATTTTTACTCAGTCATTGAGTAAAATTGACCAAGGATGCTGCGCAAGGGCATACTCATCCCATGCCCTTCACCCGTTCGCTCGTTGACGAACTCGCGACCGCTTGCCGGCGAAAACCCTCGCTGCTGCAGATCATCACGGGGCCGCGCCAGGTGGGTAAGACCACCGCCGCGCACCAGCTGGTCGAGCGGCTGGGCTGGCCCAATGTGTGGGCGGCGGCGGATTTACCGCTGCCGCCGGGGCCGGAATGGATCGAGACCCAATGGCAGCTCGCCCGCACTCTCGAGCCCGCCTCTGGCGAAAGGGTGCTGCTGGTGCTCGATGAGGTCCAGAAAGTCAGTGGCTGGAGCGAAGTGGTCAAGCGGCTGTGGGACGAGGAAAAGCACGCCCGTGGACCGGTGCTGCCCGTGCTGCTCGGCTCATCGGCGCTGCTCGTGCAAAAGGGCGCGACCGAAAGCCTCGCCGGCCGGTTCTTCCTGCACCGCTGTCCCCATTGGTCGTGGCCCGAATGCCGCGCGGCCTTCCGTTGGAGCTGGCAGCAATGGGTGTACTTCGGCGGCTATCCCGGCGCTGCCGCGTTGGCACGCGAGGAGCCCGCCTGGAAACGCTACATCGCGGACTCGCTCATCGAAACGGTTCTGTCACGCGACGTGCTGCAGTTGCAGCCAATTACCAAACCGACGTTGCTGCGGCACCTGTTTGCGTTGGCCGCGACCTACCCCGCGCAAATGCTGTCGTACAACAAGATGCTCGGCCAGCTGCAGGATGCCGGCAATACCACGACACTGGCCGCCTACCTGCGCCTGCTCGAAACGGCGTATCTGGTCTCCGGTCTGGAGCTTTTTTCCCAGGGACAGGTGCGCAAGCGCGGCAGCAGTCCCAAATTAGTCCTATGGAACAACGCTCTGGTGAACGCCCTCTCCCTGCTCACACGTAAAGAAGCCATGGCCAACGGAGGCTTCTGGGGCAGGCTGGTCGAAAATGCGGTCGGTGCACATCTGTTGAACGGCCTGCAAGGCCCCGACTGGAGCATCACCTATTGGCGCGATGGCGACGAGGAGGTGGACTTCGTCGTCGCCCACGGCACTCACGTTTGGGCCTTGGAGGTCAAGAGCGGCCGGCCTCGCAAGGCAAGCGGCCTCCGGGCTTTTCGCAAGCGTTACCCCAAGGCAAAGGTGTGGCTGTTGGGAGAAGGCGGCATCAAGCTCCCGGATTTCTTCAACCGGCCGGCGCTGAAGTGGTTCGCTTGAGGCCAGCGAGCGCTTTGGCCCGCGCGCGCGAGCGTATCAATCTGCGGTACAGTTGCTTGCACAGAATTTCACCGCCGCCCCCCGCGTAACATGAGTACGTCACAACCATTGCGGCTGATCGGCATCTCCGGCAGCTTGCGCCGCGGCTCCTTTAACACCGCGCTGCTGCGCGCCGCAGCGGG
>VBNY01000253.1:4376-4803 GCA_005877705.1 Gammaproteobacteria bacterium | reverse complement strand
GAGCACATCGAGGCCGTCTCCTATGCGGGCTTCGGGGTCGTCAAGATCTTCTTTCAGCCGACGGCCGACATTCGCACGGCGAACTCGCAGGTCGTTGCCGTATCCCAGACGCTGCTCAGGCTGATGCCCGCGGGCACTACGCCGCCTCTGGTTCTCAACTACAACGCCTCCACCGTCCCGATCATCCAGCTCGCGCTCTCGGGAAAAGGCTTGACCGAGCAGATGCTCTCCGACCTCGGCATGAACTTCATCCGCACTCAGCTCATCACGGTGCCGGGCGCTTCGGTGCCGTGGCCGTACGGCGGCAAGACGCGCGAAGTGCAGATCGATCTGGACCCGCCCGCGCTGCAGGCGCGGGGTCTGTCCGGACAGGACGTCGCGCTCGCGCTCGCGACCCAGAATCTCGTCTTGCCCGCCGGTACGCAGA
>VBNY01000253.1:0-4318 GCA_005877705.1 Gammaproteobacteria bacterium | reverse complement strand
TCAACGGCGCGACGATCTATTTGCACGATGTCGCGCACGTTCGCGACGGCTACCCGCCCCAGACCAATATCGTGCACGTCGGCGGGGGACGGTCGGTGCTGCTGACCGTGGAAAAGAGCGGATCCGCCTCGACGCTCGCCATCATTCAGGGCATCAAGGCCAAGATGGCGCAGCTCAAAGCGAGCCTGCCTGAAGCGCTCGCCGTCAGCCCGATCGGCGACCAGTCGCTGTTCGTGACGGCGGCGATCAGCAGTGTCGTCCGCGAAGGGGTGATCGCCGCTGCGCTCACGAGTCTGATGATCCTTCTGTTCCTCGGCAGCTGGCGCTCGACATTGATCATCGCCACGTCCATCCCGCTTGCGATTCTGGGCTCGATCACGACGCTGTCGTTTCTGGGCGAAACCCTCAACATCATGACCCTGGGCGGCCTCGCGCTGGCGGTTGGCATCCTCGTTGACGATGCCACCGTGACGATCGAGAACATCAACTGGCACCTGGAGCAGGGCAAGGAGGTCGAGCCGGCCATCCTCGACGGGGCCCATCAGATCGCAACCCCGGCATTCGTGTCTACGCTGTGTATCTGCATCGCGTTCGTGCCGATGTTCTTCCTCGAGGGCGTTGCGCGCTTTCTGTTCGTCCCGCTGGCCGAGGCCGTGATCTTCGCGATGCTCTTCTCGTTCATTCTGTCGCGCACGCTCGTGCCCACGATGGCGAAGTACCTCCTCCAGCGACACGTGTCGGGTACGCAGGAGGACGGCGAGCGTTCCACGCCGCCCTCTCGTAACCCGCTCGTGCGCTTGCAGCGTAGTTTCGCGGAGCGGTTTGAACACGTGCGGGCGCATTATCACAGCCTGCTACAGCTCGCGCTCGCTCACCGCCGCGTGTTCGTGAGCGGATTTCTCGCATTCGTCCTCGCGTCATTCCTGCTGGTGCCGATGCTCGGGCGCAACTTCTTCCCCGTGGTGGACTCCGGCCAGATCCTGATGCACGTGCGTCTCCAGGTCGGCACGCGCGTCGAGGACAGTGCCAATGAGTTCGGCAGGATCAGCAATGCGATCCGCGAGATCATTCCTCCTGCCGAGCTCGGCACGCTGGTAGACAACATCGGCATGCCCGTCAGCGGCATCAATCTGGCCTATAACAACACCGGCACCATCGGCGAGCAGGACGGCGACGTCGAGATCTCGTTGCAGCCAGGTCACCGCCCGACCGCCGCATACGTGAGCAAGCTGCGTGCCAACTTGCAGGTCCGCTTTCCGGGCAGCACCTTCTCATTCCTGCCCGCGGATATGGTCAGTCAGATCCTGAATTTCGGCGCCCCCGCGCCGATCGATCTGCAGGTGCGCGGAACCAATCTGGCCGCGGACTTTACTTACGCCCACGAGCTCCTGCGCCGCATCCGTCTGGTGCCGGGTGTCGCCGACGCCCGCATCCAGCAGTCGCAGAGCAATCCCGGCTTCAGCATCGATGTGGATCGCGCGCGTTCGCAGTACGTCGGACTCACCGAGCGCGACGTCACGAACAGCCTGTTGGTCGTGCTTGCCGGCAGCAGCCAGGTCGCACCGACGTTC
This sequence comes from Gammaproteobacteria bacterium, assembly GCA_005877705.1. Classification (GTDB taxonomy): domain Bacteria; phylum Pseudomonadota; class Gammaproteobacteria; order Steroidobacterales; family Steroidobacteraceae; genus 13-2-20CM-66-19. Next base: position 2,747 of record VBNY01000253.1, on the reverse strand, counting down.
TGGCTGAACCCGAAGAACGGCGTGCAGTACCCGATCGTTATGCAGGCCCCGCAGTACCAGGTCGACTCGCTCAGCGCTCTGCGCAACCTGCCGATCACCACGGGCACGACCACTACCGCATCGCCAGTGCCGCAAGTGCTCGGCGGCGTGGCGAGGGTGCGACGCATGAGCTCGAACGCGGTGGTCTCGCAGTACGACATCCAGCCGATGGTGCAGATCTACGCAACCACGCAGGGTCGTGACTTGGGTGCGGTCGCGGCGGACATCCGCGAGATCCTCAAGGAGACGGCCAAGGACGTGCCGAAGGGAAGCAGCGTCGCACTGCTCGGCATGGTGCAGACGATGAACACCGCTTTCGACGGTCTTCTGTTCGGCCTGCTCGGCGCGATCGTGCTGATCTATCTACTGATCGTGGTCAATTTCCAATCATGGACCGATCCGTACGTCATTGTTACCGCGCTTCCGGCCGCGGTGGCGGGAATCGTGTGGATGATGTTCGCGACCGATACGACGTTGTCGGTGCCGGCGCTCACCGGCGCGATCATGTGCATGGGTGTTGCGACCGCCAACAGCGTGCTCGTGATCAGCTTCGCACGCGAGCGCCTGAATGAGCATGGCGATGCGGTTGCCGCTGCCCTCGAGGCCGGATTCGTGCGTTTCCGTCCGGTGCTCATGACCGCGCTCGCCATGATCATCGGCATGCTGCCGATGGCACTCGGCTTGGGCGAAGGCGGCGAGCAGAACGCACCGCTCGGTCGCGCCGTGATCGGCGGGTTAGGCCTGGCCACCGTCGCCACTCTCATTTTCGTTCCTGTCGTCTTCAGCATCGTACACCGCAAGTTTGCCGTTGCGGGCGGCCAGTCGCCCGAGCCGTCCCCTGCCGTTGGAGAGCCTCATGTCGCCTGAGCCTGCCGTTCACCCCGTATCTCGGCGAGCACTGCGCATCGCCGCTATCGCCGCTGTCGCCATCGTGGTCCTCGTCGTGAGTGGCGGCGTCGTCACGCGGGCCGCGAACAGTAAACGCGTGCGTGAATTGACCAATGCGCAAGCGCTGCCGGTCGTGACCGTCACGGAGCCGCAGCGCGCCGGTACCTCGTACGCCCTGGAACTGCCGGGCCGCCTGGAGGCCTATTCGCGCGCCCCGATCTACGCCCGCGTGAGCGGCTATCTGAAGAGCTGGCGCGTCGATATCGGCAGCCCGGTCCAGCCTGGACAGCTGCTCGCCGAGATCGAGGCGCCGGACGTGGACCAACAGTTGTCGCAGGCCAGGGCCGATCTCTTGACCGCGCAGGCCAACGCGACGCTCGCGACTACGACCGCGGTGCGCTGGCAGCAGCTGTTCAAGACCGATTCGGTTTCGCAGCAGGACGTCGACATGAAAAACGGCGACTTCGCCGCCAAGCAGGCGATCGTCAAGGCAACCAAGGCGAACGTCGATCGCCTCGAGGTAATGGAGGGATTCAAGAAAATCGTAGCGCCATTCAGCGGCATCGTCACGGCGCGGCTCACGGATGTCGGCGCGCTCATCAACGCGGGCAGCGGTACAGGGCTCGAGCTGTTCGTGGTCTCCGATACGCACAAGCTGCGTCTGTACGTGAATGTCCCGCAAACCTATGTCGCCCGAGTCACACCCGGCACCAAGGCGCAGATCACCGTCACCGAGCGTCCGGGCCGGTCGTTTAACGCCACGGTGGAGACGTCGGCCCAGGCGGTAGATCCCGCCTCCGGGTCCACTCTCGTGCAACTTGCGGTGAACAATGAAGCCGGCGAGCTCTTCCCCGGCGCATTCGCCAATGTGCGTTTCGACCTGCCGCTGGCCCCGGCCAACCTGCGCGTGCCCGCCAGCGCTCTGATCGTCGACCACAGTGGGGTGCGTGTGGCGACGATCGGGCCAGACGGCCGGGTTGGCTTCAAGCCGGTCCAGATCGCTCGCGATCTGGGCGATGTGATCGAAATCTCCTCTGGAGTTGCGGCCACCGATCGCATCATCGACAGCCCGCCGGACGGCATCGACAAGGGTGATCAGGTGCGGATCGCCCCTGGTCCATCGAGTGCCGGCATGCTCGCGGCCACCACACGCCCGACATCCGCCGCAGGCGACGGTCGATGTGGCACCAAGAGCCTACAGCTCGTCCGTCTGCTCGCCGTTGGGTTGCCTCGGTGCCCTCCCCCGTGAAAGTAGTCAGCGCAGCCGGCGAATGTTTCTCTTGAAATTCCGCTCGCTCGCACCCGTAACACCTGAGTTACAGAGCACGCGTACGCTTAATACCGTACTGGATACAAGGTGGTCGCGGAGACAATCATGAAGACGGACCGAATTTTCGCACTCGTTGCAGCAGGGCTCATCACTTTGCTCCTGGCCACGGTCTTCGCCCACGAGAAGGTCGGCGCCCCACAGGACCGAACCCAGGCTGGCGCACCCGCGTATGCCGCGACCGACACACACCCGAGCAGCGTTTGAGCCCGGCGCATGCGTGACTGACCGGTTCGAACAATCGGGGAATCGCCATGAAGCTGAATGATTTTCCTGAGCGTCGTCGCGACATCCGTGTCAATGGCGCGCAGCGCCATAACGGCATCTGGGCCGCCTTGATACTGATCGCGGCGCTTGGCAGTACCGCCGCTGCGGCAGCGCCACCTGCGCCGTGCGATATGCGGCTCAGTATCGAGCTGACGCCGGACGTGCCGAACCCGGGCGATCTGGGATTCCTCAGCTCGCTTCTCGGCAACCATAGCGGCTATCAGTT
>VBNY01000252.1:8274-12598 GCA_005877705.1 Gammaproteobacteria bacterium | reverse complement strand
CTCTGGCGCGTATGGGCATCAGTCAAGCGCAAAACCTACGCACGCCGCCGGTCGAGATGCTGCGTCCCTACGGGATCCGCGTCAGCCTCCCGCCCGGCGATCCGTTCCGCAAGCTCCTCGGCCCGGAGTGGCATCGGTTCCACTGGTATGCCACGCAAGCAGAGCGTGACGCCGAGCTTGCCGAGATGAGCCGCAGGCACCAGTACTCCCGCGCCGGAGACAAGCCATCACTGGTCTTCCAGAAGGTCGAAAAGCTCGCGGAGAGCCGCGGACTATAGTCGGTCCCCAGGCAATGGGGTCTTAGAACGTGCGGCCGAGGAAGAGATAGAACTCCTGATCCCCGTGCTCGTCGAACCCGCTCGCCAGGTAGACCGGTCCGAGCAGGGTATCCAAGCCAAGGAACACCGCCGCGTCCCTGCGCGTGTTACCAAAGGTCTGGCAATCCGTGCCCGTGTTGCGAAGGGCCTGGCAAACTCTGTGGGTTTGCCAGACGTTGCCCGCCTCGAGTGACATGCCGAGATACGTCGGTACGTCGAAATAGCCTGGGCCGCCTCGCCCGATCTGCCGATAGAGCTGCAGACGTGCGATCCCGAAATGCGGTCCGGTGAGCGAATTGGCCTTCAGACCCGAGAGATTGAACAGGCCGCCGAGCGGGAACAGGAGGCGGACGTCGGTCAACCCGCTCTCCAGAGTCGTCCCCGCGGACGTTGAGAACACGGCGGTGTGGCGGCCGAATGAATGCGCGGCGAGATAATTGAAGGTGATCTGATCTGCGGTCTGGTCCGAGCCGCGCACGTTGCGGTCAGCCTGCCACTGCAAAGCAGCCTGCTGACCGTTGCGCGGGAAATTGACGTCGTCCAGGCGGTCGTAGGAGAAGCGCAGGAAATAGGCACGCGTGGCGAAGGATTGTAGCGGCACCGGCGGCGTGCCAATCGTCAAGGTCGAGTGGCCCTCCTCGCGCTGCACTCCCGTGCGGATCTCTCCCCAGTTGCCAAACTGGCGTCCGAAGTCAACCCCGTAAGCGAACGTATGTACCCGGTACTGCGCAGTCTCGTTCTGACCACTGAGTGCCGCGAAGTCGCGCGCCACCGTGGCAGCGTGCGGCATCACGAAGTAGCCGGAACTCGGGGACAGCGGCAGGAACACTTCTGTGGCAACGAGAGAGGTCTGACCGATCTGCAGATCCCACACCCACTCGCCGCCGGGTTGCGTGATCTCCGACATCACGAAACGCATTGCGGCGTTGTAGGTAGAGCTGCCCTGCAGATCGTCCTGGAGGTTGAGTCCGAAGCGCAAATAGTTCGGACCGATCGAGTTATCGCGGGCGCTAAGCGAAATCCCATAGCGGTCGTTCTCCTCGACAACCCGATAGTCGAGCGTATCGAGAGTGCCCTGGCCATAAAGCGCGGTGACGCGGCGCGCCACGGCATCGGGATCGAGCGGCTTGCCGGTGAGATCCTTGAAGAGGCTCTCGAGCTTCTGCGAATAATGTTGCGAGCCGGATTCGACCTCCACGAACTCGATACGCGGCGGTCCGCGACGCGCCTGTTCGCGGCGCTCGACGTAACGCTGCATGTCTTGAGGCCCGAGCGCCAGCGCGGCAAGCCGGTCGTGCGCACCGCGCGCAGCAGCTTCGCCCACACCGATGACGCGAGCGACGATGCCGAAATCGAAAGACGAGGCGTCGCCCAGCGCCGGTCTGATGACGATATCGTCGGGCGCGAGCTTCGCGAGCTGCTCCCTGGAGCTGCGCTGGATGAGAATGGCCAGCATCTGGTTGGAGATCACCGGAGCGCTGGAGAGCTTCTCACGGGGCAGGAGTGGAGCGCCGACGTCCACCACGATGAGGACGTCCGCGCCCATGGCACGCGCAACATCAATAGGCAGGTTGTCGGCGATTCCACCGTCCACCAGCAGGCGACCCTCACGCTCCACAGGCGCGAAGACGCCAGGCGCGGACAAACTTGCGCGCATGGCGCTCGTCAGGTCGCCCGAGCCGATGATGACGGCATCGCCCGTCTCGAGATCGGTCGCCACGGCACGAAACGGAGCGGCTAGGTCATCGAAATTCGTGATGTGCGCTACCGGCAGCGTGAGACGCCGCAGAGTCTGATTGAGTCTCTGACCCTGGATGAGCCCCTTGGGGAGCAGCACCTTGCCGCCACGCAGGCCGAGCGGAAACTTGACCAGGAAGTTCTGATCCTCCTGCTTGCGACGCAGGGTGAGATCCTCACGGGGCGGGCGGTCGCGAAACGCATCCTGCCAGTTCAGGGAGGTCATGACCGCCTCGATCTCTCGTGGACTCAGACCGCTCGCATAAAGCCCGCCCACGACGGCGCCCATGCTGGTGCCGGCGATCGCATCGATCGGCACGTGCATCTCCTCCAGCACCTTCAACACGCCGATGTGCGCCGCGCCGCGCGCACCGCCGCCTGAAAGCACCAGGCCAATGCGGGGACGATGGGGAGCGGGCTGCGCGTCAGGGGTCTGGTCGGACGCCTGCTCGGCGGTCGTGATGCTCGCGGCCGCGAGCCACAGAACTGCGAAAATAAAGCTGAATAGCCCGAGACGAGGCCTGACCACCCGTGGTGAAATCACGGCGCAAGAATACCAGCATGCGGGGCGGGAGACTCGCCTTTGCCGCGAGTTGCCTTAGGATCCGGGCCGAGGGCCGTCACCGAGAAATTGGCGAAGATTCTATGAAAACCCAACCGAGCCGCGCCGCGAGGCGTGCGACCGATGCTGCGAGCCGCCTGGTGCGCGCCAGCGCCACGCTGGCCGCCGCAGCGAGCGCTGTTACGACAGGCACCATCGCGTTGGCGCAATCGCCCGATGCGAGCGACTGGGGCTATTACGGCGGCGACATGTTCGGTCAGCGTTTTTCCAGCCTCGATGAGATCAACCGCAAGAACGTCTCGCGCCTCACGGTCGCGTGGACCTATCGCACCGGTGAGTTCGGGGCAGGGTTCGCCCGGATAAACAAGCTTTCCTTCGAAGCGACGCCCGTGCTCGCGTTCGGTCTGCTGTACCTCGAGACACCCACGAACATCGTAATTGCCCTTGATCCGGAGACCGGGCGCCAGCGCTGGCGTTTCGATCCACGGGTGGACCGCACGCGTCATTACGCCGAGGCAACCTCGCGCGGGGTCAGCATCTGGGAGGACGCAAGCGTCAAGGAGCAAGCTCCGTGCACGCGGCGCGTGTTCACCGGCACGTTGGACGCGCGTCTGCTCGCGTTGGATGCCGCGACCGGCAAGCCTTGTATGGATTTTGGCTCTGGCGGCCAGGTCGACCTCACGAGTGGCCTGCGCATCCGCGATCGGGCCGACTACCTCGTCACCTCGCCACCGGCCATCTACGACAATGTCGTGATCGTCGGTTCAGCGATAGGCGACAACCGCGCGACGGACGTGGAGCGCGGTGTCATCCGGGCGTTCGATGTACGTACCGGGACCAAGATCTGGAGCTTCGATCCGATTCCCGACTCGCCGTCTCATGCGGCCGCGAGCCAATGGGATCCCGCGCAGGCGGCAGGAACCGGCGCGGGAAACGCCTGGGGCGTCATGTCCGTGGATGAGGAAAACGGCCTGGTGCTCGTGCCGACGGGCTCGGCGAGCCCGGATTTTTACGGTGGCAAGCGTGTCGGCAGCAATCGCTTCGCCGACTCGCTGCTGGCGTTGGATGCCAAGAGCGGACGGCTTGCCTGGCACCAGCAGCTGGTACACCACGATCTGTGGGACTTCGACGTCTCCGCGCAACCGGTGTTGGGAGACATCGAAGTGCAAGGGATCCCGGTGCCGGCGGTCATTCAGGCGACGAAGACGGGCATGCTGTATGTCTTTGAGCGCACGAAAGGCCAAGCGCTGTTCCCGATCACGGAAAGGCCTGTACCGCGCAGCCTGGTGGTGGGCGAGCAGGCCTGGCCGACGCAACCGTTCTCCTCAATCCCTGCGGTTGTGTCCCAGCGGCCGCTGACGCCGCAGGACGCCTGGGGCGTCACATTCTGGGACCGCGGCAAGTGTCGTGACATGATCGCAGCGCATCGCAATGAGGGCATCTTCACTCCGCCGGATACCCGAGGCACGATCCTGTCTCCGGGCTACATAGGCGGTGTGGACTGGGGTGGCATTGTGTTCGATGAACAAAGGCAGCGTGTGATCGCCGCCGTGAATCACCTGCCCATGGTCGTCACGCTGATCCCACCTGAAAGCCTGGAGCGGGACGCCCGCTCCGGCGACTTCCCCCGTTCCGAATTCGCGAGGCAGGCGGGCACTCCCTACGCCATGCGTCGTGAGGCGCTGTTGTCGCCGTGGGGCCTGCCGTG
>VBNY01000252.1:0-8253 GCA_005877705.1 Gammaproteobacteria bacterium | reverse complement strand
TGGGCTCGACCGAAAGCATCGGACCGTGGTTCGCCCCGACACGCGAATTCGGTACCCCCAACATGGGAGGGCCGATCGCCACCGCCGGCGATCTGGTGCTGGTTGCAGCGGCGATGGACAGCTACTTTCGCGCGTTCGACATCGAGACGGGCCGTGAGCTGTGGAAATACCACCTGCCCGCAGGGGGCCAGTCGACGCCCATGACCTACCGGGCGGGGCGCAATCAACGGCAGTTCGTCGTCATCTGCGCAGGCGGGCACGGCGGATTGGGGACTCCGCACGGCGACTATGTCATCGCATTCGCGCTTCCAGCCTTCCCGTCACCGGGAAGCTAGAGCCGATGCGCATCAGATATCTGCTCTGCGCGACTCTCGCGCTCGCACCCGACGGAATCTCGCACGCCGCTACGGACGATTCGCAGCTCGAGGAGATCGTTGTGACGGCGCGGCGTGCACCGGAACCGAGACTCAACTTCGCGGGCAGCCTCAGCCGGTTGAATGCTCAAGCCATCGATCTCGAGGGCGCCACCCACTATTCCGAGCTGTTGAATCGGGTGCCGGGCGTCTACGTCCAGCGCGGCAGTGGACAGGAGAGCCTGGTCGCGATCCGCTCGCCAGTTTTGAATGGCGCGGGCTCGTGCGGTGCTTTCCTCATGCTCGAGGATGGTCTGCCCATCAGACCCGTCGGATTCTGCAACGTCAACGAGATGTTCGAGCTCAACACCGAGCAGGCCGACGCCATCGAAGTGATCCGCGGGCCGGGACCGGCGATCTACGGCGCGAACGCCATGCACGGCATCGTCAATGTCATTACTCCGGCCGCCAAAGAGTTGTCACCGCTCGCTGTGGCACTCGAGGGTGGCACCAACGATTACAAGCGGGTGAAGTTCAAGACCAGCACCGATACGATCGGCGCAGGCGCCGGGATGTATGGCCTCTACACCAACGATGGCGGCTATCGCGCCAATTCTGGCGACGAGGAAGGCAAGGTCAATCTGCTCGCAGACACACAGCTTGGCTCCGGGACGCTGCGAATACGGGGCGCCGGCACGCTTCTCAATCAGCGGACCGCCGGTTTCGTGCAGGGATTCGATGCCTACGGCAACCCCGCGCTGCGCACATCCAACCCGAACCCGGAGGCCTTCCGCGACGCCTGGAGCACGCGCCTCGCGGCGCATTGGACGAGCGAGCCCTGCAGCGGCTGCAGTGAGGCTCTGCACGCCATTGTGCGCAGATCGCGAATGCGGTTTCTGCAACACTTTCTGCTGGGCGAGCCCCTGCAAGACAATTCGCAGACGAGCTTCGAGTTCTCCGGCGCCGTGTCGCGACCCCTGCCTGGCCGGCTCGATGCCCAGATCGGCTTCGATGCGGAAGCCGCCAGCGGCCGCGCGTGCGATCAGGCCGGCAGGCCGGCATTACGACTACACGGTAGCGGCGCGCACCGCTGGGCTTTTCGCAGCGCTCGAGTTCAAACCGAGTCAGCGCTGGCGCTTCGAGTCAGTGCTGCGCCTCGAGCAGACTCGCTACGCCTACGAAAATCACATGATCAGCGGCAACACAGACCAGAACGGCGTGCCCTGCCCCTTTGGGGGTTGTCTCTACAGCCGGCCCGCGAGCCGCGACGATCGCTTCAACAATGTGGCGCCCAAGCTGGATGCAAGCTACTCCCTGACGGATCATCAACGGCTCTACGCCATGGCGGCGCGCGGGTTTCGGCCACCGGAGATCACTGAGGTTTACCGCTTGCAACGTCAGCAGTCGGCTGCGAATCTCGAGTCCGAGCGCCTTGACAGCGTGGAACTTGGCTGGCTCGGCGAGCGTCGAATGCTGCGCTGGAGCGTGGCGGCGTACGCGCTCGAGAAGCGCAATGCCATCCTGCGCGACTCCAGCGGATTCAACGTCAGCAACGGACGCACGAGCCACCGCGGCTTCGAGTATGAGCTGCGAGCACAGCCTTCCGAGCGCGTGCAGCTCATCGCGAGCGGATCGGTAGCGTGGCATCGATATGAGTTTTCCGAAGCGGTCGACGGCGGCGACACGATCACCAAAGGGAACACCGTGGCGACGGCGCCCCGTAACGTGCACAATCTTGCCGTCGGCTTCCGGCCCACTGGCCGCACTGCAGCGGAAGTCGAGCTGAACTACCTGAGCGGGTACTTTCTTGACGCATCGAACCAGCACACCTATCCCGGCCACACGCTGGCGAACGCGCGGGTCCGGTACGCGCTCGCACCCGGCTGGAAGGCGACATTGAGAGTGACCAACCTGCTCGACCGGCGCTACGCCGACCGCGCGGACTACGCATTCGGCAACTACCGGTACTTCCCCGGACGCGAGCGCAGCGGGTTCCTCGAGATCGGTTACGATCTGCGGTAAGCGAGCCAGCGTCGCACGGAGATTCGAATGTCGGGCTTTCTGTTTCTGTCCATCGTCATCCAGGCAGGCCTCATCATCCACGTCATCAAGACGGGTCGCAACACGATCTGGATCTGGGTGCTCGCGCTGCTGTCGCTGCCGGGAGCGGTCGCTTATATCGTCGTGGAGATCCTGCCCGAGCTGTTCCGCAGTCGCACCGCCCAACGTACGGCGCGCGGGCTCAAGAAAGCGATGGATCCGCAGGCGGATCTGCGCCGCTACGAAGATGAGACGCGTGTGACGGGCAACGTCGCGAGCCGCCAACGCTACGCCGAGGAGCTCTCACGCCATGGAAGGTACGACGAGGCGATCACACAGTACCGCGAAACCTTGACCGGCCTGTACGAGCACGACCCGAATCTGATGCTCGGTCTCGCGCGTGCGCAGTTCAGTAAAGGCGAGGCCGCAGCAGCTCGGGCGACGCTCGATGAGCTCATCCGGCTCAACCCGGATTTCAGGTCAGCGGAGGGACACCTGCTATACGCGCGCGCGCTGGAAGCGGAAGGCAATATCCACAAGGCGCTCGAGGAATATCAAGTGCTGGCGCCGTCATACCCGGGAGCCGAAGCGGCCGTGCGATACGCGCAGCTGCTGCAGTCTCAGGGACGGCGCGAGGAAGCTAGGAAAGTTGCGCGCGAGCTGCTCGAGCAAGCCCGAATCGCTCCCGCCCACTATCGCAGGGCGCAGAAGAGCTGGCTCGACAGCGCAGAACGCTTGGCCACCGGGAGCTGAGTTACCCACGTCGAGCGTAAAGGCGTCGTACCCCTGCCGATGCCAGCAGCGCAAGCAGGGTAGCCCAGTCCATCGCACCGCCACCGCCACTATGGCCACCGCTGGTGCCGCTGCTGCCTGGCGGCGCGGTGATCGTGACTGTTGCCGACGCAGACCGAGTCGAATCGGCGACCGATACGAACAGTGTTGACTTGCCACGTAACTTGCGTATTCAGGGTGTAACCGACCGTTGCACTAAAGGACTGCGTGGTGCCGCTGCCGGCTTGCAGGCTCCCGGCAGTGGGCGATATGGAGATGGTCACGGGGGAAGGCACGGCAATGGCGGTCAGGCAGGCGTTGGTGCCTGCGGTCGCCGGAGCGGAAGTAGTTGCCGCCGAGGAACTGATGATGACCGTTGCGACATCCTTCTTGCCGGCATCATCCGTGATCGTGAGCGTGACCGTGAATGTTCCGGTCGCAGGCGCGGTTACCGTGGTGGACGGACCGTTGGAATTTGTTACGGGGTGAGCCTGATCGCTGCTCGCCCACTGATAGCTCGCAATCGTGCGCTTGCACGCAGCGCTGCTGCCCGAGCCGTCGAGCGTGACGTTCGTTCCGGGCCCGACGCTTGGGGGAACCTTCACAGCCGCAGTCGGCCGCAGCGCGGCGTTGAGCGCTCCCGAGGCGCTCGCCATCCCGGCGCCGCAGGTCTGACCGTCGAGCGTGCAGATGCATTCGACCGTCTGCAGATCACTCGAGCTAGCTGGAACGTGACACATCGTGGTTGTCGTCGCCGACGTCTGCGGAAATGCTACAGATCCCTCCTTCAATCGCGAGATGAGCTGCGCGGAGTTGAGGTTACCGTTTGCAGCCAGCATCAAGCCCGCAATGCCCGAGACGATAGGCGCCGAAAAGCTCGTGCCGAGATTCGGATTGTTGACTTGATCGGTATAGCCATACGCTCCGGGCGTGGTGGCGCCCTGATTGGTGGCCGAGGTGACCGGGTACAGGCAAGCGGAACCTGGAGCCGTGTTGACGCAGTTTCCCGCCGGTGCACTGAGCGCAACCTCCGGCCCGAGGCTGCTGTAGCCGACCTTCGTCCCGGCGTGCCGTATGCCGGCCACGCCCGCGACACCCGGACAGTTCGCGGGCGTGTCGACCAGGCCGCCCTCGTTCCCCGCCGAGGCCACAACCAATACCCCCTTGGCCGTGAGCTGACTGATGACATCGATATATTGCTGCGGACAGGCACCGGTCCCTCCAAGACTCATATTCTCGATCCTGGCCGGATACGGATTGTCCGGGACTCCGTTGACGTGGATACCGGCTGCCCACAGCATTCCGGCCACGATGTCCGAGTCGAGGCCGCCACATTTGCCAAGCACGCGTACGGGCAGCAGCCACGCGCTCCATGTCATGCCGGCAATGCCAGTGCCGTTATTGCTCAGCGCGCCGAGTAGTCCGGCAGTACGCGTCCCATGCCAGGAGCTGTTCCCCGCCGTCCCACCGCTGCATTCCGCTCTGCTCAAGTCCGCCTGGGTGACCCAGTCGCCCGGATCCGAGGCGTCCGCATCCTGTGCGTCGCCGTCGTTGGCAACAAAAGTATCGGAGATAAAAGTGTAGCCGGGCAACAAACGGCCGCCCGCTCCCGCCCACTGCAGGTCGGGATGCTCGAAGCGCACTCCGGTGTCGAGATCGGCGATCACGATCCCGGTGCTGCCCGTAGTCGTATCCCAGGCAGTGACCGCATCGACGGCACTAGGCGTGGTGGCAGAGCTCTTGCGGGTAGCGCCGCTGATCGACCTCCGCGTACTCAACGTCCGGATCTGCCCTCAACCGCTCGAGCGTCGCGGCCACCGGCTCGCCTGCAACGGCCGGCTCCACGTGCATGACGTGCATGGCGCCGGTAATTGAGCGGGACGCCCGCAGCGTTAGGCCAGTGCGCCCGATCAGAGCGCTGACACGATCTTGCACCAATCGGGTCTGAGCTGTCTGCCTGGAGTTGCTGGCAGCGCGGAATTTGACGATGACGCGATGAATCGCGGTTGCGGCGCTGCCATGCGGGTGCGCGCGCACCGGATTGAACTCGCTGTTCACACCAGCCGCACCGGCGCCGACTGCGATCGCCATCAACATCGTGCAGGTTAACCAACGCATGCTGACTCCTCGGCGGCGTATCGCTTCACGGGCTACTGACTGAAGCCGTGCGCCCTGCGGCGCGTGTCGACATCGACTGACCGCACGCGCGGGTCGTGCCTCAGTCGCTCGAGCGCCTCGCGGCACCCCGGGTCGGCATCGGGCGCCGTCACAGAGAATACGTACAGATGCGGACCTATGCTGCGCAAGAATGTCAGGTGAACAGCCGCAGCGTGTGCGAGGTCCGTCACGAAGCGCTCATCCGGGCGGCTGCCCTGTTCTCGAAAGAACGAGGCGATGATCGTGGTTTCACAGGGGTCGGCGGCCGAGGCGGCGGGCCTCTCGGGCGCCATGCGAGCGGCGCAGCCCATCAGCAGCACCGGTCCGAATACTCCGCTCACCCGCAGGAAGGCGTGAAACCGGCCCACAGCAGCCTCGAAGTGCAAGGAGGCACTCCAAACTTGGAGCGCCAACGATACCGCAAGTTCTGTTCCACGAGCTCTTGTCGGTCAGGACCGACAGGTATGATGCCCGGTGTTAACTTAAGGCAGAGGCTGCAGATTGATCTGTCAGCCGCCGGCAGCCCGGGCGGACGGGCGCCGTCGTCTCAAACCGCCTGCGGGTACCTGCTGGGTAACGCAGTGAATGTTGCCGCCGCCGAGAAGGATTTCCCGAGCGGGTACTCTCACGACCCGGCGCCCGGGAAACAGTTGTTTCAAGCGCCTCGCTGCCACTCGGTCGGTACGCGAATCGAGGAGCGGCATGACCACTCCGCCGTTGGCGATGTAGAAATTTACGTAGCTCGCGGCGAGCCGTTCGCCCGCCGTGCGCGTCTTCGTGCCTTCGCGCGCAATGATACCGCTGGCCTCCTTCGCGCTCATGACGAGCGGACCCGGCATGGGCAGCCGCGTCACCTTCAGACGCCGCCCCCGGACATCGCTCTCATCATTCAACCGCTCCCAGGCATCGAGCGAGATCGGGTACTGCGGGTCACGCTTGTTGTCGGTCCAGGTCAGGCAGACCTCTCCGGGGCGCGCAAAGCACGCGAGATTATCGATATGTCCGTCGGTCTCGTCGTTGAACACGCCCTTGCCGAGCCAGATGATCTTACTTACGCCCAGGTAGTCGCCCAGATAACCCTCGACCCGCTCGCGGCTCAACAGCGGGTTGCGATTGACATTGAGCAGGCACTCCTCGGTCACGAGTGCGGTACCCTCACCGTCCACGTGGATGGCGCCACCCTCGTTGATGATCGGCGCGCGATAGCGGTCGCACCCTTCGATCTCCAGCGCCTTGGCCGCGACGAGATCGTCCTGATCCCAAGGGAAATACAGGCCGTGTTGCAGGCCACCCCAGGCGTTGAAGCGCCAGTCCACGCCGCGAACCGCACCGCGCGCGTCCACGACGAAGGTCGGCCCGACATCGCGCATCCAGCAATCGTCGTGCGACATCTCTGTGACCCGCACGCGCTCGTCGAGCAGCGCGCGGGCCACCTGGTACTGAGCCGCGGAAACGCCCACCGTGACCGGCTCGAATGCCGCGATCGCCGCCGCCACCCGCGCCAGGGCGTGCTGCGCCGGCCGTGCCGCCTCGCGCCAGTTATCGGGCCGCTCCGGCCAGAGCATCCAGCAGCCGGCGTGCGGCTCGAACTCACCGGGCATCCAGAATCCGTCGGCGGCGGGAGTAGTGGCCAGGGCCCGCGTCATTTGCGGAGGCGGCTGTGCCTGTAGCCGTAAAACGCGTAGATCGAGAACCCGATCACGGTCCAGATGGCCAGTCTGATCCAGGTGGCATTGGACAAAAAGTACGTCATGCCGGCACACACGAGTGCCCCGAGCACACACGTGAACGGTGCCCATGGGACACGAAAAGGTCGAGGAACATCCGGACGCGTGCGTCGCATCACTAGCACGCCGATACAGACGACGGCGAAGGCGAGCAAAATGCCAATGGAGATGAGGTCCGCCAGCACGTCGAGCGGAAACACGCCCGCTATCAACGCTGCGCCAATTCCGGTGACGGCCGTGGCGACGTGCGGGGTCTTGAATCGCGGATGACACTTGCTCATCGCGGGCGGCAACAGCCCATCGTCCGCCATCGCAAGCAAGATCCGTGGCTGGCCCAGCAACGACGTCAGAATCACTGAAGTCATTCCAGCGATAGCTCCCACCTTCACGAACACGCCAAGCCACTCCAGTTGCGGGTGCGCATCGAGAGCGACTGCAACCGGCGCGTCAACGTTGAGCTTCATGAAAGGCACCATGCCGGTCATGACGGTAGACATGCCCACATACAGCACAGCGGAAATCGCCAGAGCGCCGAGAATTCCGAGCGGCAGGTCCCGCTGCGGGTTGCGTGCCTCGAGCGCGGTGGTCGAGGCCGTGTCGAATCCGACGTACGAGAAGAAGATGATGGCCGCGCCTTGCAGCACGCCACTCCAGCCGAAATGCCCGAAACTGCCGGCATTGGGCGGAACGTATGGCTTCCAGTTCGAGGGGTCGATATATGAGAGGCCTGCGACGACGAAGAGCACGATGATCCCCACCTTCAGGGCGACCATGAACGTGTTCGCGCCGGCTGACTCCTTCATCCCGACGTAGCAGACGGCGCTCATCGCAGTAACGATCAGCACTGCGGGCAGATTGCAGATGGCTCCCGTCCGGACCAGATGACCTTCGGCACTCTGCTCGAACGGCGCATTGATCAGCAGCTTGATCACCCTGCTCACCTGCGGCGGCAGGTCGATGTTCGCGCTGGCGATCAGGTTCACCACGTACGCGGACCAGCTCACCGCTACGGCTGATGCCGAAATCCCATATTCGAGCAGCAGGTTCCATCCGATAAACCACGCCACGGCCTCGCCAAGCGTCGCGTAGGTATAGCTGTACGCGCTCCCCGGCACGGGCAAGAACGCCGCAAACTCGGCGTAACAAAGGGCCGCCAGCCCGCTCCCGAATGCGGCGATCAGCAAAGACAACGTCACCGCGGGGCC
>VBNY01000251.1 GCA_005877705.1 Gammaproteobacteria bacterium | reverse complement strand
TGGATACCCTGGATAGTTACACTGATAGTAGCCTGCGTAGACGCCGCGCGAGTAATTCGTTAAGTCCTGCTGCTCGTCGACCTTGCGCTCGAGGTAGCTGCCCGAATAGACCAGCTTGAGCCGGCCGATGCGGCCGTCGATCGTCAGCTGCGTGCTCTCGAAGCTGTCGCGGTCGAAGGTCGGATTGAAAGTCGCGACCGACAGGTCGGGCAGCGTCTTGCCCGTGCCGTCGTACTCTTCCTGCCAGAACACACCCTGGCTGTCGAGCTTCTGGTACGCCTGCGTGAGGCGCGCGTCCCAGTCGCCGCTGATTTGATACAGGGCGGACAGCCGATAGCCTTTGTAGGTGACGGGATTGAACGCGTTCGCGGCCACGGCGTTGTTATTGATCGGGCCGCTGTTGGGCGGCACGACCCCGCCGAAGTAATCGACAATGCCCTTGTCGGTGGGCGTCCGGGCGAAGGTCGCCGAGATATTGTTGATGTAGCCGCCCCTGGAGTCGTTGTAGATCACCGCGCGCACGGCCAGCGTGTCCTGGATCAGCGGCAGGTTGAGCATCCCCTCGATGCTGCTGCCGGGGTCGCCATGAGCGGTTCCCGAGTGAGCGGCGCTGACGTTCCCCTCGGTGACGTTCAGCTGCGGCTTGTTGGTGATATAACGGACCACGCCGGCCTGGGCGCCGGCACCAAACAGCGTGCCCTGCGGGCCCTCGAGGATCTCGATGCGCTCGAGGTCGGCGGCATAGATGTCGAGGTTGCGGCCGGGCAGCTGCCCGGACTGCTCATCGAGATAGACCGCGACGTTCGGGAAGCTGCCGACGATGCCGGCTGCCTGCGTGCCCGAGTTCGCGGTCGCAAGGCCGCGCATGATGATGTTGTCCTCCCCCGGGCCGGCGCCGGTGATGGTCACGTTGGGCAGGAATTTGATGGAGTCCTCGAACGTGGCCACGTTCAGCTGCGTCAGCGCCTCGCCGGTCAGCGCCTGGATCGTGATCGGCACATTCTGGATGCTCTCGGCCCGACGCTGGGCAGTTACCACGATCTCTTCAACGCCGGCGGAGGCGCCCGCTTGCTCCGCGGCAGCCGCCGCGTAGGCTGCGGCACCAGCATGCGCACTCAGGATCGCCACCACCGCAGATGACACTTTGTAGTTGGAGTTCACGATGCATCCCCGTAGTTGTACGTTGAGTCTCGCTAAAGCGCGCGCAGAGGCGATCGACTCACATGTGCCCGCGCTGCATTCACGATGGGCGGTGCGGTTTACCGGACTTACGCCTCCCGTCCGAGGAGATCCTCCTCGAAGGGGAAACGTGAGATGAGCTCCGTGCCGGCGGCGGTGATCAGCAGTTCCTCCTCGAGCTTGACGCCTTCCGCCCCACCCACCTCACCGATGTAACTCTCGACACTGACGACCATCCCCGGCTCGAGCACGCCATCACCGCCAAATGTGGCGAAGTCCTGCAAGTGGGCGATGTACGGAATCTCCCCATGCATCCCGACGCCGTGCATGACGGAGGTGTAGCGGCGTTCCACGAACCGGTCAGGAATCCGCCATGCGCGCTCGGCAACTTCCCGATAGCTGACACCGGGCTTGATGATCCCGATGTTGTGCTGGATCTGCTCATAGGCCAGCTGATACATCAGCTTCTGGTAGGAGCTCGGCCGCCCGGGTCCGCAGTGGAACGTTCGCGAGAAGTCGGAGTAATAGCCGAAGCAGCCGATGACATCCGTATCGAGCGCTACCAGCTCGCGCGGCCGTACGCGTCGGCCGCTGGCCTCGTGGAACCACGGGTTGGTGCGCGGGCCCGAGCTCACAAGGCGGGTCTCGATGAACTCACCGCCCTGGCGCAGCACTTCGCCGTACATCAGCGCGAACAGCTCCTGCTCGGAAACACCGGGCTTCACGGCCGCGCGCACCGCAGCCACCGCGAACTCCGTCGCCGCCATGCTCAGCCTGAGACACGCTATTTCCGCATCAGTCTTGATGCGGCGCACATGCAAAATCTCCTGCTGACAGTCCGTGACGGCGCAGCCTTCGCGCTCCAGAGCCAACGCCTGCAGGTGTCCGCAGCGATCCAGACCGACCTTGTTGGATCCCCGGCCGTACTCACGAACGAGCGCGGCGATCTCCTGGGCGAACGGGCGCGCTGTCTCGGCGTCCCGGCCCGCCACCGACGACCACACGATCTTCGAATGACGCGCCTCCTGCACCGTTTCGAGGCCGGTCGACACGTGCGCGCTCTGCGGGTACTCGAACAGGATGACCGGGCCCTCGGTCGGCACGAAGAAATAGCGGGTCGAGTTGCGCAGGAAATACCCGAACATGTTTCTCGACCCCGTCGCGTAGCGCTGATTGAAGGGATCGAACAGCAGCAGGCCGGCGTAGTCCTTCTCACGCATCATGTCGCGCAGACGAGCGAGTCGGCCGGCGCGCAGCTGCTGCGTGTCAACACTCGCGGGCTCCGTGTCCGTGAGCCACAGACCCGGGCCGGCGTCTCGCTGCCAGCTGCTGTCTGCTGTCATTGCAGACCCCCGACGGCGAACGTCACGTCATCAGCGCTTCTGCTGGTCATGGCCGCAGCATCCGGGCAAATTGACTGTGGCCATCCTGAATCAGCGTAATGACTCTTACAATTCAATTACTTGCAATATCGCCTTGCAAAAATGCATGATCTGTTGTGCACTGCGCCCTATTGACCTGGCAACACACGGCGCTTTAGTCGGGTGCTACGGTGCATTCCAAGAACATCGATTGGGACGATCTGCGCCATGTCCTGGCGCTCGCTCAGCACCAGACCATGGCGGCCGCGGCTGCGGCTCTGCGAGTGCACCAAACGACCCTCAGCCGCCGAATCTTCGCGCTCGAGGAGCGCCTGCAAACCCGGCTGTTCGATCGCATCGACGGCCGCTTCGCGCCAACGAGCCGTGGCATGATCGTCGTGCGCCGCGCGCGCGAGATGGAGTCTGCCAGTCTGGCGCTGAACGACGATCTCACGCTCGATCCACACCACGGGCGAGCCGTCGTTCGGCTGTCGGTGATCCAGACATTCGTGACCGGCTTCCTGGCCCGCCACCTCGGCGCTTTTGCCGCGCAGTATCCGCACATCCAGCTGGAGCTGATCTGCGAGAACCGCGATTCCGTGCTCGAACATCGAGAGGCGGATATCGCGATCCGCTACGTGCGGCCGGCTCAAGGTCAATCAGCCGTACGCAAGCTCGGTGAGCTCGGCTCGGCGGCTTACGCGCACCGCTCCTTGCTGCAAGCCGATCGCGACTGGCGCCGCGACCTGCCCTGGGTCGGTTTCGCGCAGGTCGCGGACCGCTGGCCGGAGTTCCGCTGGATCGAGACGAACGTGCCCCCCGAGCGGGTCGCGATGACGGTGAACGGCGGACCGGCCTATACGGAACTCGTCGCGCGTGGCTACGGCGCCGGATTGCTGACCTGTGTCGAAGGAGATGCGCGCCCGAACCTGCAGCGCATGAGCGGCGCAAGTCCGCTGATCGTTCGTGAAATCTGGCTGTTGGTCTTGCCCGAGCTGCGGCGCAATGTCACGGTCCGCAAGGTGCTTGACTGGATCGTCGGCGTCACGCAGCAGGACGCGAGCGCACTGCTCGGATCGGCCGCGCGAGCGGATCTGTCGGCAGAATACGGAGAATGACCCGGTGATCAACAATCCGCTGCTCGCGGCAGCCGATCTTTCGTTCCAACAGGAAGTCCGTTCGTTCTTCGGGCGCGAGCTCGCGCCGCGCGCCGCAGCGATCGAAGAGCAGCAGGATTGGAATGCCGTGCAGGCCGCCGTGCAGGCAGTGGGCGCGGCCGGGTACCTGCGGCTCATGTTCCCCGAGCTCTATCGGGGTGCTCTCGGTACGCCCGGTCTCACCCATGCGACGCTGCTCTCGGAGGAAGCGGCCTATGTCAACTACGCGTTTGAAACGACGATTGCGCGATAGGCGCGATCTGAGGCACCGAGCAGAACGTCGGCTCCCATTCGGACGGCATGCAGGCGCGCATCCATTTTGATCCGGCGCAGCGCGAATGGGTGATCAATGGACTGAAGCCCTACATTTCCAACGCGTCAGTCGCCGACTGCTACATCGTTTTCGGGCTCACGGATACCGCCACAACGGCGCACCAGGGCATGAGCGCTGTGTTGGTGCCGAGTGATGCGCGTGGCCTGAGCTTTCCGCGCAGCTACACGTTCATGGGACGACGCGGCTGCATCGTCGGCGAGGTCGCGCTGCAGGACTGCCGGGTTCCCGCCGAGCACCTCATCGGCGAGCTGAACCACGGGTTTCACATTATGCTCGACATGTTCAACTTCGAGCGCATCGTCCTCGGCGGTTCGGGCGTTGGGGTCGCACGTTCGGCGTTCGACATCGCGACGGCCCACGCGCAGACGCGCTGCGCATTCGGCCAGAAGCTCGGCGCCAAACAGCTCATCTGGGACAAGGTCGCCGAGATGAGCTGGCTCATCGAGGCGGCCGCCCTCCTCACGTATCGCGCCGCCAAGCTTTACGACCGGGGCGTCTCCGGCAAGTCCCTGATGAAGGAAGCCGCAATGGCCAAGCTGGTGGCGACTGAGACCGCCAACCGCTGCGCAGACCTGACTGTGCAGATACTCGGCGGCGACGGCCTTACCAGGGAATACGGGCGGGCCGAGCAGATCTATCGGGACGCCCGGGCACTGACCATCGTGGGCGGCACATCCGAGATGGTGAAGTACCTGATCGCCGCCAGCGCCCTGCCCGACATCAAACTCAACCTGTAGGAGTCATCCACTCAAGTCATGGACATCGGATCGCTGTTCGAGCAGACCGTCGAGCGCTACCCGCAGCATACGGCGCTTGTCTACGAAGACCGCCGCTGGACGTACAGCGAATGGCACCAACGGGTGCGGCGCTTCGCCCAGGCGCTGGCGGACCTGGGCGTGCGCACCGGTGACCGGGTGGCCTTCTACGTCAGTACCTCCGAAAGCTCGGTCACGAGCTATTTCGCGCTGCAGCTGCTGGGGGCAGTGGCGGTGCCGGTGAATTTCCGGCTGTCGGCGGGCGAAGTCGCCGAGATACTGCACGACTCCGGCACGCGAATCCTGATCTACGGGCGCTTTCTGGCCGAGAACGCACTCAAGGTCCAGGAGCGCCTGCACGGCGTTCATGATTTCATCTCCTGCGCAACCGACTCCGCCGCCGTGCCTCCCGGGCATCTGCATTTCGATACGCTCGCCGAGCAGACGCGCGACCGCAGCGAGCCGCGCTTCCTGCCGTCGGATCAGCAGCTGTCGGCGCTGGTGTACACGTCGGGCACGACCGGCCGACCCAAGGGTGTCATGCACACTCACGCCAATGACGTGGCGATCGCGATGAACTGCGTGATGGAATACGGCTTGAAGCACACCGACATCGCGCTGCACATTGCGCCTCTCTACCACGTCGGCGGCATGCAGGCATTCTTCATACCCCATCTGATGGTCGGGGGAACCAACGTGGTCCTCGGCCGCTACTCGGCGGCGCGAACGCTCGAGACCCTGCAGCAGGAGCGGATCACCACCCTGTT
>VBNY01000250.1:1272-5606 GCA_005877705.1 Gammaproteobacteria bacterium | reverse complement strand
GTCGTTCAACTCTGCGAGGAACACAGTTCCCACATTGACGGCATGCTGTGCTGCGGCAGCATCGACCTCAATGCCGTGGACGGCTTTGTTAATCACGCGAAGCGCTTCGAGTAACCGCGCCGTGCTGGGAGGCGCCAGTCCCCGTTGCTGAAGGTCTCGGAGAACCGAGCTGATACCTGCTGGCGTTTCCGCAGGAGTTGTTTGCTCTCCGCGCCGGATTCGACCGCACGTTTCCCTCGCTGCTCGAAGGTGGGCTGCGGACGCTGACGGCGTTCTGCACCATCGCCAACGCGCTAGAAGTCTCGCCGACGGAATTGCTCACCGACACGTTGGCGAATTTCGGTAAGAGCGGCGGACCGCAGCCATTGGGGTAGTTCGGAGATCGGAAGACGGGAGCGCGGCTTTCGGGCGGCGTTTTCGTCAAGATTAAGATCATTCGGACCCGCGGAAACTCTGAAGTGCATTTACTCGGGACTAATGGGGTGAGGTGTGCGTTCGCCACGTGAGCTAGCCCTCGGATTTTGCTCTGGTTTTTGACACATCGCGCAGCGTAAAATACTGATATGCCGACCTTGAGCGAGTTTTTTGGGATCCTCATTCGAATGTACTGGGATGATCATCCTCCGCCGCACTTCCATGCTCTCTACGGCGAGCACGAAGCGCAGTACAACATTGCGACATTGGACGTCATCCACGGCTCGCTGCCCCGGCGGGCTCACGCCCTGGTGGTCGAGTGGGCGTCTCTTCACAAGGATGAGTTGATAAAGAACTGGGAAAGATGCCAGGTTCCGGCGCCAATCGTACCCATTGAGCCCTTGGAGTAGTCGTCATGGCAGTTTGGTCAATCGTCCGTTTCAAACTACTGCCGAACTTCAAGATTGAAGTTTGGTTCAATGATGGCACCTCCGGAGTTGCGGATCTCGCGCCCCGCTTGTTACAGGGTCCGCTGGGCGATGGATTCGACCCGTTATGCGACGAGAGGGTGTTTTCAAAGGCTTTCCTGGAGCACGGCGCCCTGACGTGGCCAGGCGGCATTGATCTGGCGCCGGACGCAATGTACCAACGCATTCGAGCTTCGGGCCTTTCCACGCTTGCGGCGAAGAGTCGGCGCGTCGCCTGAGCGGATTATCTCGATCGTGGCGCGACGGGAGACCTGTGTTCTGTACGCCGAATCATCCGAGTTGACCACGAAGCAGGCGGCCGAAGCTGGGCGTCTCCCGGCCGTTTCTCGCCAGCATTCTGGAGTCAGGAGCGATTCCTTATCGCAAGGTCGGCCGACATGGGCGTTGTGTTGATGAAGGACATATTAACGGGCCGTGGAATTGCGGCAGCTACGGACCTGATAAAGCAGATGGTGTCCGCAACAAGATTGCGGTGACCGATATGCCGTCCTGAGCCAGCACTGGATCCAAGCCCCAGCGCGAAAACAGTCGGGGATCGGCTAACAGCCTGCGGACGTTGTTGGCCTTCCTTGGACTGCCCGGGGCCGGACTCGAACCGGCATGGGGTTGCCCCCGAGGGATTTTCTTACCGCTACAGCTTTCGCTGCTGCACACGCAAGGCTCGCGTGCATTTGTGGTCTGGACTTTACCTTTGCCGTGCCGCTCACCGGCGGGCGCGGGCGGGTTAGGCAGGGGCCGTCAAGTCTCTACACTTTCCCCGCGGAATGCGCGGCACTCCGCTGGGCTTAGCTCGGTATTGCAGCCACCTTCACGTGCTGCTGTTCCACCGAATTTGACCCCATTCACCGAAGCCGTTTCCGAGCCTGGTGCTCAAGTTGCCTCAAGTCCCTTGCGTCTACCGATTTCGCCACCCGGGCTAAGGGCTGCGGCGGCATTGTGGCGCTAAGCCACTGAATTTGCGAGACTCGCCCGCCATCACGGGAGGGTCATGTCCGATAACAGCCTTCAAGGCGAGAACTTGCACCTGTGGCGGGGTGACCGCCACGTGCTGCGCGGCGTTGACCTTTCGCTCGCCGGCGGAGAGTGCCTGCAGGTGACCGGGCCTAACGGAACGGGCAAGACCAGCCTGCTGCGCACCCTGTGTGGACTGATGTATCCGGAGGAAGGACGAGTGCTCTGGGCAGGGCAGGATGTGCGCAAGGATTTGCCTGGATTTCACGCCGATCTTGCTTACATCGGACACGAACCTCCGCTAAAAGTCGATTTGACGGCCCGGGAGAACCTGTACTATTGGATCGGCGTGCGCCGGCGGATTTCGCGCCCCGAGCTGGATGAGGCGCTGGAGCGCGTTGGAGCGGACCACTGGCGGGACCGGCCGGTTCGCACCCTGTCAGCCGGGCAGAAGAGGCGGGTAGCGCTGGCGGGTCTGGCCCTCATGGCGGTTCCGTTGTGGCTGCTCGATGAGCCGACCACCAATCTCGACGCGGAAGGCCAGCGGCTCGTGGGAAAGCTGATTGAAGAGCAGCTGCTACGCGGAGGACTCGTCGTGGCAGCGATCCATCACGAGCTGCCCGTATCGTCGGCCACCTTGCGCCGGCTCGACCTTGCGCGCGAATGAGTATCCTGGTGCTCCAAAGTGCGCGGTGGCAGCGTTGGGATACGCCGTGAGCACCTCCAGCGCCTCGCCGTTGGATGCCGCACGTCTGGCGCTGAGCCGCGACCTGAGACTCGCGTTCCGGAAGCGCAGTCAGCTCGTGCAGCCGCTCGTGTTTTTTGCGATCGTAACGACCTTGTTTCCCCTGGCTATCACGCCGGAGCTGTCGCGGTTGAGAGACGTCGCACCCGGTGTGTTATGGGTTGCAGCCTTGTTATCCTCTTTGCTGGCGCTTGAGTTCCTCTTTCGAGATGACGCGTACGACGGCACGCTCGAGCAGTACGCTCTGTCCGGCCAGTCGCTGACTTGGCTGCTGTTCGCGAAAACGGCGGCTCACTGGCTCCTGACCGGCTTGCCGCTTGCGCTCATGGCGCCGCTCGCCGGCATGTCCTTGGGTGTGCCTCCTGCCGCGGTGCCGGGAATCGTCGCCTCGGTGGCGGTCGGGAGTGTGGCGTTGAGCCTGATCGGCTCCGTCGGGGCGGCACTTACGCTTGGGGTCAAGCGCAGCGGGGCGCTGCTGTCGCTGCTGACCTTGCCGCTGGCGATGCCCGTTCTGATCTTCGGCGCCCGCGCCACTGAGCTGGCGATCAAGGGTGGCGGCTACGCGGCGCCGCTGCAGTTGCTGGGCGCCCTCGCGGTACTCGGAGTGACGCTCGCGCCGCTTGCGGCCGCGGCCGCCGTGCGCATCAACCTGGAGTGAAGTAGACGACCAATGGGCTGGACCTGGACCTGGTTTCATCGCCTCGGCTCGCCGCCTTACATCTACGGCCTGGCGGCGCGCCTCACGCCCTGGTTCGCGTGGCCGGCGGGTGCGTTGATTGTGGGCGGCCTGTACGGCGGCCTGGTCCTGGCGCCGCCGGATTATCAGCAGGGTGATGGGTTTCGCATCATTTACGTGCATGCACCTAGTGCGTGGATGTCGCTCATGGTGTATACGACCATGGCAGTCTCCGCCGGCATCGGGCTGATCTGGCGCATGAAAGTGGCGCATGCGGTCGCGGCAAGCTGCGCCCCCGTCGGGGCCTCCTTCACGTTTGCCGCTCTGGTGACCGGCGCGCTGTGGGGCCAGCCGATGTGGGGAACGTATTGGGAGTGGGATCCGCGGCTGACGTCCGAGCTCATCCTGCTCTTTCTCTACCTCGGATATATGGGCTTGCGCTCGGCCATCGAGGATGTGCAACGCGCGGACCGCATGAGCGCGGTGCTGGCGGTCGTGGGCGTGGTCAACGTACCGATCATTCATTATTCAGTGACATGGTGGAACTCTCTGCATCAGGCGCCGTCCGTGATGAGGCTGGCGAAGCCCACCATGCCGCCGTCCATGCTCATCCCGCTGCTGATGATGCTCCTCGGATTTACGCTGTTTTTCTTCGCTGTGCTGCTCGTGCGGTTGCGTGGCGAGGTGCTCAGCCGGGAGCGCTCGGCGACCTGGATTCGTGAGGCGGTGAGCCCATGAGTGAGTTCCTGGACATGGGCGGCTACGCCGGCTACGTGTGGCCGTCGTACGGACTCACGCTGGCCATTGTCGTTTTGAATATCGTGTGGGCGCGGCGGCTGCTCGCACGATCCCGTGAAGAGGCGCGCCGCCGCCTCGCAATGCGAGGAGGAGCCACATGACACCGCGACAACGTCGCATGACGCTCGTAGTCGGCATTTTGGCCGGCGTCAGCATTGCCGGGACGCTGGCCCTGAGCGCCTTCCGCCAGAACGTGACATTCTTCTTCGATCCGACGCAGGTTGCCGCAGGACAGGTGCCGGCCGGCGAGCACTTCCGGCTC
>VBNY01000250.1:0-1264 GCA_005877705.1 Gammaproteobacteria bacterium | reverse complement strand
TGCAACGCTCGCCAGGCAGTCTGGAAGTGCGTTTTGTCGTGACTGACTTCAGGCACGACGTACCCGTCAGCTATACGGGCGTGCTGCCCGATCTGTTCCGTGAAGGCACGGGCGTGGTGGCGCACGGGCGGATGCGCAACGACGGCACTTTTGTCGCCGAGGAAGTGCTCGCCAAACACGACGAGAAATACATGCCGCCCGAGGTCGCGCGCTCCTTGAAGAAGCGCCATGGCGAGTCGCGCGCCGAGGCGCAGACACCTGCGCAGCCGACTGCGCAGGCGCAACAGTCTCAGGCGGCTCCCGCGCCGCCCGCCCCAAACCCGTCAACAGGTACTTAAATGCTGCCCGAACTCGGTCATTTTGCGTTGATTCTCGCCCTGCTGCTGGCGGGCCTGCAGGCGTTCTTCGGTATCGCCGGCCCGATGCTGGGCCGCGACCGCTGGCTGGCGGCGGTGACCCCGGCGCTTGCCGGCCAGTTCGTCATGATCGTGACGGCGGTTGCCTGCCTCATCGCCTCATTCGTCAATAACGACTTCTCCGTCGCCTATATCGCGGAGAACTCCAACTCGGCGCTGCCGCTGTTTTATCGCGTTGCCGCGATGTGGGGCGCGCATGAGGGCTCGCTGCTGCTGTGGATCTTCCTGCTGAGCTGCTGGACGGTCGCCGTATCGATCGGCGCGGCGCGCCTGCCGCCGCGCTTCGCGGCGCGCGTGCTCGGAGTGCTGGGGGTCGTCAGCTTCGGCTTTCTGCTGTTCACGCTCGCCACCTCCAATCCGTTCCTGCGGCTGAACCCGGCGGCCCCCGACGGCCACGACCTGAATCCGATCCTGCAGGATCCCGCGCTGGCGATCCACCCGCCGATTCTCTACACCGGCTACGTCGGCTTCGCGGTGGCGTTCGCGTTTGCCTGCGCGGCGATGCTGGAGGGCCGTCTCGACCAGAACTGGGCGCGCTGGACGCGACCGTGGACGACGGCGGCGTGGGGATTTCTGAGCTGCGGGATCGCGCTCGGAAGCTGGTGGGCCTACTACGAGCTCGGCTGGGGCGGCTTCTGGTTCTGGGATCCGGTCGAGAACGCCTCCTTCATGCCCTGGCTCGTGGGCACGGCGCTCATTCACTCGCTGGCCGTGACGGACAAGCGTGGCCTCTTCAAGAGCTGGACGCTGCTGCTGGCGATCCTCGCGTTCTCGCTGAGCCTGCTCGGCACTTTCCTCGTGCGCTCGGGCGTGCTCGTATCGGTGCATTCCTTCGCCGCCGCCCCGAA
>VBNY01000249.1 GCA_005877705.1 Gammaproteobacteria bacterium | reverse complement strand
CGCACGGTATCAACAGGTATCACCGCAGCAAGTCTATTACGAGGGTACCTCTGGGCTTTGGTGCATTAACGGCAACACCTAGAATCAGACCTCTTGAAGCAGAGGTCCCGAATGCCCCGCGCCGCGCCGCGCGACCCTATCTATCGTGGTCGCCGTTTCTCTGCCGATGTCATCGAGCTGTGCGTTCGGTGGTACATCACGTACCGCCTCAGCTATCGCGATCTCTCCGCCATGATAGCCGAGCGCGGCGTCGCCGTAACGCACACATCGATCATGCGCTGGGTACTGCGGTATGTCCCCGAATATGAGAAGCGATGGGCTCGATTCGCCCGACCGGTTGGGCGCTCCTGGCGAATGGACGAAACTGCCGTGTCGATTCGGGGCGAGCCCCACTACCTGTACCGGGCGGTCGACGGAGACGGCAAATCGGTCCATTCACTACTGTGCAGTGAACGAACCACGGAATCGGCGCAGGCGTTCCTAAGAAAAGCGGTTGCGCGGCAGGGAGCAGCGTGGCCGAGCACCATCAACCTGGATGGGTATACGGCCAGTCACCGCGCCCTGCGATTGCTTCGGCAGGAAGACGATCGTTGGCGCGGTGTAGCGGTTCGTGACTGCCGCTACCTCAACAACATCGTCGAGCAGGACCATCGGGCGATCAAGCGACGATGTGCGTCGATGCTCGCGTTCAAGTCTTTCAACACCGCGGCCGTGACTCTCTCGGGTATTGAGCTCGCCCATCGAATCCGCAAGCAGCAGTTCTGGGTGGGTTCGAGAGACTCGGCATCTTGCGGAACGCAGTCCTCGATGAAGCAGCTTTGGGCTCGAGCTCTCGGAGCCGAGCCAGTGAGCGTCGGCGGCGAAACAGGTCTCAGTGCGTCAATGCACCAGAACTCAAAGACCCATAGGCACCGGTTCCCGCGTGTTCGAAGGAACACACCACGACGGTACCCAAGAAAGGTTTTCTCGGGTGGTGGCCTCTACATGTACCTGATGCCGAGCGGCGGGAGGTACTGGCGCTACAAGTATCGCTACGGTGGCAAGGAGAAGACGCTCTCGCTGGGTATCTATCCAGATGTGACCGCTGAGGTTGCGAGAGCGAGACACCTCCTGGCGCGGCAGCTGCTAGCGGTGGGTGTGGATCCCGCACTGCGAAAAGGTCAGGTGCGGTGTTGCTCGATCGCCGAGCACGAGGAAAGTCCTCAGCGAACGGCCGCTCTCGGGCGGCTCGAATGAGTGCTCTCGACCCGAAGCGGCCATCGAAGCGCTGTACGCTATCGGGAGGCGTAGGCGCGACCGTCGCTGGACGCGAGCGTCGTAAGAGGAAATGGCCAGCCTTCGATCACGATGTGATACTTCAGCTCAACCGGTACCAACGTTCTCTCTACTCATCGGTAGATCCGTGCCATTTTGTAGCCGAAGTCATCTGGGCGCGCTGCGTTTCATGCGTGCCAACACTGTTTTTCGGACTTCAAGAGGACCTCCCATGAAACTTCAAGTAATCTTTCCACACGCCGCAGCCATCTTCATGATGGCGGTCGCAGGCTCCTCGCTCGCCGCGGAGAGCCCCGGTGCCGAACAGGCTAAAGACCTGCTCAACAAAGCGGTCGCCTACCTAGAGAAAGAGGGATCGGCAAGGGCTTTTTGCGCATTCAACGATCCCAGCGGAGATTTCCACAAGGGACCTCTATATGTATTTGCTATAAACATGGATGGAGTCTATTTCGCACATAGTGCGGCCCCGACGCTAGTAGGAGTCTCGCTACGCGATACGAGAGATGCCGCCGGCCAGCCCTTTGGAAAGGACATCATGGAAGTCATTGCAACTCAGGGCGAGGGTTCGGTGGACTACATGTGGCTCAACTACACTAAGTGAAGCCCGCGCGGTGCCCCGCGCTTGACCGCTTCGGATGACCGCTTCTGGCCGGCTGTCGCCTGCCGGGACGGCCATGCTGCTGTACCACCTACGATCGTTTCCGGTCCAATGGCGGACGCCAGAATCCGCGGAAGAGTCGACATTCGCCCGCGGAGCCGTGAATGTCTAACGGCATCGGCGAAGCCTATAATCGTCCACGAAACTTGAGGTCCAGGCCGCGATGCCGCGCCTGAAGTCCGCATCGATCTTCCCCCGCTCCTGGAAAGCCGATGACGCTCGCCGCCGCCGATGACCGCAACGCCCTCGAGATCGCATACTGGAACGGCCCCGGTGGCCAGCGCTGGCTGAATCGGCAGCAGGTGCAGGATGCGCTGCTCGCGCCGGTCGCCGAGGTCCTGTTCGATCGAGCCGCCGCGCGCGTCGGCGAAATCGTGCTGGACATCGGTTGCGGATGTGGCACCACGTCGATCGCGCTGGCGCGGCGCGTGGCGCCGGGCGGCCGTGTGCTCGGCATCGACGTGTCCTTGCCGATGCTGGAGCGAGCGCGCCAGCTTGCGCCGAAAGAGTTGCCGGTCGACTTCGCCCTCGCCGACGCTACAGTCTATCCATTCGAGCCTGGCCGAGGCGATCTGCTCTGCTCGCGTTTCGGCGTGATGTTCTTCGCTGAGCCCGCGCGGTCGTTCGCCAACATGCGGTGCGGTCTGCGTGGCGGCGCGCGACTCGCTTTCGCCTGCTGGCGCGAACCGCGCGAGAACCCCTGGCTGCTCCTGCCGCTGCAGGAAGCCTACCGACACGTCCCGCGTTTGCCCGAGGTCGGACCCGAAGATCCCGGGCCGTTCTCGTTCGCGGCCGAGCGCCGCGTCCACGCCATCCTGGAGCGGGCCGGGTTCGGCACCATCGAACTCCAGCCGATCGATCTGTTGTTCGATCTGGCCAACGGTCGCGGACTCGAGGCCGCGGTCGACGCAGCCATGGGCATCGGACCCGCGAGCCGGGCGCTGGATGGCCAGCCGGCTGCGCTGCGGGCCGCGGCGGCCGAGTCGATCCGGGCGGCGCTCGCGCAATGCCAGGTCGGAGATACGGTGCCGCTGCGCGGCGCGCTATGGATCGTCACCGCTGTGAATGCCTGATCGCTGGGCGGAGCGCGTGGCGGGTCGTCGAATAGCGCCCCCGCGTAGGTCGTCGGACTCTGAGGTGCACCCGGAAGCTGTGGCGTAGCACCGCGGCATGTTGGCGGGCTGACCAATGCCGCGGGGCTTTTCCCTATGCGGCCAGAGGCCATACATGCGTTCCTACATTCCGTGTATTCCAACAAAGGGGCAGCGATGGCGGCCGTAAGCCGCCGCGAATATCGCCCCCAGTACTACCAAGCCGGCCAACGTGAACGCCCAAAATCCGAGGTATTTTCCAAACGTCCGAAGTGTGCCTTCCGAGCGGGCGGACAGAAAAACAAAACAACGTAGCGCCGCCAGGAGTTGACCGACCGTTGGGCGTCGCTTGTGCGGAGCACACCCCCAGCTTCTGGTTACACTCCTTGTTCCTTGCCACCCTGTCCGGGTAGTGCCTCTGCTCGCAGTACCGAGCTGGACGTGGGTGCGCTCATCGCGGTTCTTCAAAGTCGTATGCAGGTAACGTGCTGAGCCGCGTGTCCTCGACTAGGCCACCCACGGTGAAGTGATAGAAGCTCTGCCACTCCCGTGAAGTGATCCCAAAGGCCTCATGGACGGGATCGTCGAAGTAGCAGCCGATCCCTGTCGAGCGAATGCCCGTCTCTTCGGCCTCGAGGTAAAGCACCTGGCCCACCATGCCGGCCTCCCAGAACAGGTTCCGGTAAAACGCGGCGCCGTACGTGGTCAGGCTATCCATGTAGTCCGCGATCATTCCCAGGCTGAAAGCTCCGTCGCCGGCGATGCCCTGGCCGCAGGAGACGGTGGCGGCGAGCGCCCGACAGTCCCCTTCCTGGAGCAGGTACAGCGGGAGCCCGGGCGGACAAGAGGGCAGACGCTGCCAGCGAAACTCCCGCCGCATCACGTCCTTGATGCGCGGCCGCCACGGGATCGCATCCCAGGGCATCGATCGCCCGTCGCGCGTCGGCATCAACCGCGCGAGCGTGCGGAAGAACGCTTCCCGTGAGATCGCCGTCGCGCCATCCATCGCTACGGCGCTTCGGCGACCAAGGATTGCCTTCTCCGCGGTGAGCAGACCGTGGCGGACGGGGATCCCGAACAGCGCCTCCTCCGTGGGAAACCGGGAGAAGTCTTCGGTGATCGGCGCGTTTTCGGATCGCCGCGTGGCCTGCGCAACCTCGTCGATCACGGGCCACTCGACGCGGTGCTCGGGGCTCAGCGCGTTGGCCCGGCCACACCATTGTGCGCCGATGCTGCCTGCCGTCAGTCCGTTCAAAAGCTCCGGAGACGTCAATGGAAGACCGGGTGTGACCAATGCGAGAAGCTCAGGCTCCTCACGCTCTGCCGTCCCGTAGTCGTCACCACGGCTGAGCCCGAAGAGACCAGCGATGGCGCTGTCGCTCATCCCGTCCAGGAGCACCAAGCCCCAGCCAAGAGCGGCCGCCGCAATGCGCAGGGTTGCAAGTGCATGCCCAGCATCGTGTTGGCAATATCGGAACGCGCGCTCACCGTACTTCCAGGCTTCCCGCCAATGGACCGACGAGAGGCCCACGAGGAAGGAACCCTCGGGAAACGGCGCGCAGAGCTCGCTCCACGCCTGCGCGTCGAAAATCGCCCGCCGTTCGAGAGCGTGCTCCTTGGGTGCGTAGTGGTACACGGCGGGCGCGTCGCCGAGCCGCTCGATCGCGGGTAGAACTGCATACCCCTCGGTCGGATGGAGATTCCCGCTCGAGGGGTTCGCGCGGAGGGACCACGTCGTTTCATGGAAGCGTTTCCACGCCGTCAGAGACAGCGCGTACCGGAAGAATAGAGAGATCGACTCCAGCGATAGCGGCTCCGATGGCACATCCCCGAGCGCGTAGAGCTGCCAGTAAGGAAGCGGATGGCCCGGTTTGGGTAGCAGAAGCCGAACGACGTCCGCTCCTGGATAGCGTCGGAACGGATCCGGCTGCGTGGCCCAGTCCATGCAGCCGAGCGAGGCCGCGTACCGTTGAAAATGGTGCTTCGTCCGCTCATGGTAGGCAACGACCACCTCTTCGGGAGAGGCATCTGCGTCGAGCTGACCCGCCGGCGGTGCTGGTGCACCAGTCGGCACACGCGGAAGGCGAT
>VBNY01000248.1 GCA_005877705.1 Gammaproteobacteria bacterium | reverse complement strand
TGTATTCGTTGGCACTCAAGGCAACGCAACCGAGCGAGGGCTGTAAACTGGAGCATACGGACAGTCGAGCCGAGGTTCATGGTGTTTGCGAATCCCAGCACTGAAGAGATTGCCCAGCTGCTGCGCTCGGCACACACCATTGCGGTCATCGGCCTCTCGCCGGACCGGACTCGGCCCAGCCACTGTGTCGCACGGGCCCTGCAGCGCTTCGGCTATCGCATCATTCCGGTGACTCCGGCTGCGGAGGTCGTAATGGGCGAGCACGCGGTGCCGGATCTGGATCACCTGCCCGAAGTCCTGGGTGCGGGAGAACGGGTAGACATCGTTGACGTGTTCCGCCAGCCGCAGTACGTGGCCGGGATTGTCGACGACTGCAGCCGGCTCCGGCTCCCGGCGCTATGGCTGCAGGAGGGCGTCGTCGACGAGGCCGCGGCCGAGCGAGCGCGCCGTGCTGGAATCTTCACCGTGATGGACCGCTGCCTGTTTCGCGACCGGAGCAGTCTCAAGGGCTGAAAGGCGCCTGCGGCTATTGCCGTTTGGACCCGCCCGCAGCAGTTTCGGTTATTCTTTCGCCATGCGCATCGATTTCACCAAGATGCACGGCGTGGGCAACGATTTCGTGGTGTTCGATGCGCCCGCCGGCAAGCCGCCTCTGACGGCGCAAGTTCTGCGACGCCTGGCGGACCGGCACACCGGGATCGGATTCGATCAGGCGCTGGTGCTGGAAACGCCGCGGCGGCCCGACTCGGCGGTGTCTTACCGGGTCTTCAACTCCGATGGCGCGGAAGTCGAGCAGTGCGGAAACGGCGCGCGCTGCATCGCCGCGTTGCTCCACCACCGCGGCCGGACGGCAGCCGGCACGATCACCCTGGACAGTCCCGCTGCCGTTCGATGCGCCGGGCGAAGCGGATCCGTACGCCCTGCAAGTCGCCGGCGAGGTGCTCGAGATCGGCGCGGTCTCCCTCGGCAACCCGCACGCCGTGCTCAGCGTCCCAGCGGTTGACACGGCGCCGGTCGAGCGCCTCGGGCCCGCAATCGAAAGCCACCGCCGCTTCCCGCAGCGCGTGAACGCCGGGTTCATGGAAATCGCCGACCGCTCGCACATCCGTCTACGAGTCTACGAGCGAGGCGCAGGGGAAACCCTCGCCTGCGGGACGGGCGCCTGTGCAGCCGTGGCTGTGGGGCGCCGGCGCGGTCGACTCGATTCCGACGTGCGCGTGAGCGTGCGCGGCGGCGAGTTGCGGGTAAACTGGGGCGGTCCGGGAGAACGTATCTGGCTGACGGGTCCTGCCGAGATATCCTTCGAAGGTCACGTCGAGGTCTGAGAACTATGACAACACGAGATGCGCGCGGCGTGGCCGCCATGGAAACCGAGGAAGAGTCCATCGCGGTCTATCTGCAACACAATCCCGACTTCTTCGAGCGCCACCAGGCGGTGCTGACGCGCCTGCGGCTGCCACACGCACGCGGCGGGTCCACGATCTCGCTCATCGAGCGCCAGATCGAAGTGCTGCGTGAGAAGCACGCCGCGCTCGAAGGCAAGCTCGCCGAGCTCGTGGGCGTTGCGCGCGCCAACGATGCGATTGCCGACAAGCTCCACCGCTTCACGAGGCGACTGTTGTGCGCCGGCTCGCGCACCGAGGCGATCACGCAGATGGAGGCAAGCCTGCGCGAGGATTTCGACGCGTTCCATGCCGTGCTCGTGTTGATCGGCGCGCAGGTGGACCTCGCTCCGCAGCGTTTCGTGCACGCGGTGCAAGCGGACAACCCGAACCTGAAGTCTTTCGAGAGCCTGTTCACGAATGGCAAACCGCGCTGCGGTCAGGCGCGCGACTCGCAGCGTGAGTTCCTGTTCGGCTCGGACGCCAAAGACATCGGATCGGTTGCCCTCGTGCCGCTCGGTGAGAAGGGCTCCCTCGGCCTCCTCGCCCTCGGCAGCACCGATCGCGATCGCTTTCACCCCGGCATGAGCACGGAGTTCCTCGCGCGCATGGCGGAGCTGATCGCCGACTCCCTCACCGCCTCTCCCGGGCGCTGATCGCACGCTCGGCAACACAGAGCATGACTCCCGCGGCGCTCGAGTGGGTGGCCCGGTTCCGGCGCTACATGAGCTGCGAACGTCGCCTGTCCACGCACACCGATTCGAGCTACGCGCGCGACCTCGCCGCACTGGTGAAGTTTTGCGACCGAGGCGGGCTCAAGGAGTGGAGCTCGCTGGATAGCCAGCACATCCGCACGTTTGCAGCCCACTCGCATGCCGCTGGGCTTGCCCCGCGGAGCATCCAGCGGCGTCTGTCCGCAGTGCGCAGCTTCTACGAATTCCTCGTGCGGGAAAGCCGCGGCGCGCCGCGGAATCGGATCACGGGAAATCCCGCTCAGGACGTGCGTGCCCCGAAGGCCAGCAGGCGCCTGCCGCAGACTCTGGATGCGGACCAGATGGCGAGGCTGCTCGAAGTGCCGCCGGGGGACGCCTATGTCACGCGCGACCGGGCGATCATGGAGCTGCTGTACTCGTCGGGTCTCAGACTTGCTGAACTCGTGGGCCTCGACGTGCGCAGCCTCGACCTGGCCGATCGCATGGTGCAGGTGCTCGGCAAGGGCCGCAAGGCGCGCATCGTGCCGGTCGGCCGGGTGGCGGTCGACGCCCTCAAGAAGTGGTTGCCGGAGCGCGCGACGCTCGCCAAGCCCGACGAGACCGCGCTGTTCGTGGGGCGCTCCGGGAAACGACTCGGTCCCAGGGCGGTGCAGGCACGCGTCGCTTACTGGGCGCGCCGGCAAGGTTTGGATCTGCGCGTGTATCCGCACCTTTTCCGGCATTCATTCGCCTCGCACCTGCTCGAATCAAGCGGCGAGCTGCGCGGCGTGCAGGAGCTGCTCGGCCACGCCGACATCTCCACGACGCAGATCTACACTCACCTTGACTTCCAGCACCTTGCCCGCATTTACGACGCTACACACCCGAGGGCGCGCAGGAAAGCTTGAGCGGACGCGCCATCCGGCCCCGCATCTCAAGGAGCACATGGCAGAGAAGCTGCGGTTCGATCCCCACGGCACCACCATCCTGGCGGTCCGGCGCAACGGCGCGGTCGCGATGGGCGGCGACGGCCAGGTGACGCTTGGCAACACCGTCATGAAGGGCAACGCGCGCAAGGTGCGCCGCCTGTACAACGACAAGGTGCTCGCCGGCTTTGCCGGGGGCACGGCCGATGCGTTCACGCTGTTCGAGCGCTTCGAGGGCAAGCTGGAGAAATACGGCAATCTGACGCGCGCCGCGATCGAGCTCGCGAAAGACTGGCGCTCGGACCGCTATCTGCGGCGCCTCGAGGCGCTGCTGCTGGTGGGCGATCCCGCCAAGCTGTTTGTGATCTCCGGCAATGGCGATGTGATCGAGCCCGAGCACGAGGCGGCCGCTATCGGCTCGGGCGGCCAGTTTGCGCTGGCCGCGGCCCGCGCGCTCCTCGAGAGCTCCGACCTCGATGCGCGCACTATCGTCGAGCGCTCGCTGAGCATCGCCGCCGACATCTGCATCTACACCAACCGCAACCTGGTCATCGAGGAACTGCAACAGGCCTGAGGTCTGCAACTCCGCACACCGTCAATCCGCCATGTCATCAGCGCTCACACCCCGCCAGATCGTTCACGAGCTCGACAAGCACATCATCGGCCAGGACGCCGCCAAGCGCGCCGTGGCGATCGCGCTGCGCAACCGCTGGCGCCGCATGCAGGTGGGCGAGCCGCTGCGCCAGGAGATCACGCCGAAGAACATCCTGATGATCGGTCCGACCGGTGTCGGCAAGACCGAGATCGCGCGCCGGCTCGCAAAGCTCGCCAACGCGCCCTTCGTGAAGGTCGAGGCCACGAAATTCACCGAAGTCGGTTACGTGGGCCGTGACGTGGACTCGATCGTCAAAGAGCTGGCGGATGTGGCGGTGAAGATGACGCGCGAGCAGGAGATGGACAAGGTGCGCCAACGCGCCGCCGATGCGGCCGAGGAGCGGGTGCTGGATGCGCTGCTGCCGAAGCCGCGCATGATGGGTTTCTCCACCGACGAGCCGGCGCAGCCGCGCGATGCCGAGACGCGCCAGAAATTCCGCAAGATGCTGCGCGAACATGACCTCGATGACCGCGAGATCGAGATCGAGCTGCGCATGCTGCCGATGGGCGTCGAGATCATGGCGCCTCCGGGGATGGAGGAGATGCAGCAGCAGCTGCAGGCGATGTTCCAGAACCTGGGCGGCAGCCGCACCCGCGCGCGCAAGGTGAAGGTCCGGGAGGCACTACAGCTGCTCACCGACGAGGAAGCCGCCAAGCTCATCAACGAGGACGAGCTGAAGATCAAGGCGCTCGCCAACGCCGAGCAGAACGGCATCGTCTTCATCGACGAGATCGACAAGGTGACACGCCGGCAGGAGACGATCGGCGCGGACGTCTCGCGCGAGGGAGTGCAGCGTGATCTGCTGCCGCTCGTCGAGGGCTCGACCGTCGCGACGAAGTACGGCGCCGTCAAGACGGATCATGTGCTGTTCATCGCCTCCGGAGCCTTCAGCCTCTCGAAGCCCTCGGACCTGATCCCGGAGCTTCAGGGACGGCTGCCGATCCGCGTGGAGCTCGATTCGCTCAAGGTCGGCGATTTCGTGCGCATTCTTACCGAGCCGGACGCCTCGCTGACCGCGCAGTATCGGGCTTTGCTGGCCACCGAGGGGGTGCACGTGGAGTTCGCTCCGGACGCCGTGCGTCGCATTGCCGAGATCGCGTTCCACGTGAACGAGCGCACCGAGAACATCGGTGCCCGGCGTCTGCACACGGTCATGGAGAGGCTGCTCGAGTCCGTCTCGTTCGAAGCCGCGGAGGATGCCGGCAAGACGGTCGCGATCGATGCGCGCTACGTCGACGATCACCTCGGCAATCTCGTCAAGGACGAGGATCTGAGCCGCTACATCCTGTAGAGCCTCGCCTGTAGAGCCTAGGGGCCTCTCGGACTTGCGCTGCCGCTATTGTGCAGGCCGCAAAAGTCGCGCCTTTTGCGGCCGGCAACGAAGCTGATGTCCGAAAAAGGGCCGCAGGCTGCCGCAGGCCACTTTTTCCAATTTGGAAGGACGACCCCGGCAGGCCACCCCACGAAATTGCGCTCTACCGGATTCGTGAGCACGGGCCTGCGACCAAGACGCGCAATTTCGCGGGGGATCCCGGCGTTCCTGCATCGCAGGCTCGACACAGGAATACCGGAGTCCTTG
>VBNY01000247.1 GCA_005877705.1 Gammaproteobacteria bacterium | reverse complement strand
AGCGCGCAGCTTGCGAACCAAGGAGTAGCCGTCCTCATCGGGCATGCCGATGTCCGTGACCATGACGTCGAATTGCGCCTCCTTGAGGTGTTGAAGCGCGGATCCGGCCGAGTCGGTGACGGTCACGCGCGCGCCTTCCAGCCGAAGCGTTTCCGCTACGACGGTGCGGGCATCCATCTCGTCGTCAACCACGAGGATCGACAACCCGCCCAGGCTCTGACGAGCTGACTCGCGCGCCGCGCGATCGGGATGGTCCTCGGCAGCGCCGGGCCAGGTCTGTGCCAGCGGCAGTCTGATCACAAATACGGCCCCCGTGCCGGGACCGTCGCTGTTCGCGTGCACCGAACCGCCGTGGAGGGTTACGATTTCACGTACGAGAGTTAACCCGAGGCCGAGCCCACCGGAATGGCGCGTGCGCGAGTCTTCGCCCTGCCGGAAGCGATCGAACACGTGGGGGAGCAACTCTGGCGCGATGCCCTCACCCGTGTCCTTGACGGAGAGCTCGGTGAGCGCGTCAACATCCCGCAGGCTCA
Organism: Gammaproteobacteria bacterium; assembly: GCA_005877705.1. Lineage (GTDB taxonomy): Bacteria > Pseudomonadota > Gammaproteobacteria > Steroidobacterales > Steroidobacteraceae > 13-2-20CM-66-19. Next base: position 3,605 of record VBNY01000247.1, on the reverse strand, counting down.
CCGTGATGCGCCCGGAGGCGGGGGTGAACCTGATCGCGTTCGAGAGCAGATTGGCGACCACCTGTTGCAGCCGATCGGGATCGGCGCGCACGTGCCCGGCCCCGGCCGCGAACTCCGCCACGACCTCGATGCCCTTGGCGGCGGCGGCCGGCCGTGCCAGATCGAGCGCAATGCTCGCGGCGTTGGCCAGCTGGATCTGCCGTGGCTCGATCTTCAGCTTTCCCGTCGCCACACGCCCGAGATCCAGCAGATCGTTGACCATCTTGAGCTGCGATTTCGCGCTGTGCTCGATCCGGGGTGTGATCGAGGCCACGTCGGGGTCCTCGCGCCGTTTGAGCGCGAGAATGCGATTCCAGCCGAGAATCGCGTTCAGGGGGGAACGCAGCTCGTGCGAGATGACCGACAGGAACTCGTCCTTCGCGTGATTCGCCGCCTCCGCCGCCTCGCGCAACCTGCGCTCTTGCTCGAGCAGCGTGCCGCGCTCGCGTTGCTTGCCGGCGGCCGCGCGGCTCTCCGCGCTCACATTGCGCGAGGTGAGGACCAGATCCGGGTGTGCGCCATTGCCGTCGCTCAGCGTGCGACCGCGGAGCGCTACCCACTGCAGCCCCTTGTTCGGCAGCTCCGTGCGTACCGTGAGATCGACTTCCGCCCGCTCGGCAAATGCAGCGTGAATGGCGTCGGCAAACCTGCTACGGTCTTCGGGGTGAACGCGCTCCTTGAGCTCGTGCCAGCTGAGCTGGGCATCCGGAGGCCAGCCGAACTCCGCTTTGAACTGGGAGTTGGCGCTGAGGACGGACTGCTCGGCGCTGAGGCAGCAGAAGCCGGTCCGGCTCGCCGCGAGGACCAATTCCAGCTCGTCCTTGCGGCGGGCGAGTGAGTCGCACTCGAGCTGCAGGCGTCGCAGCGTGCTCTGCAACTCGACTGCGCGGGAACCGGGACCGTCGTCGTGAATTGATGTCATGAGGTTCGCACTAGACTTCGAGCAGCCAGCGGCGGCCATGGCGTTCTTACACGCCGTTGCAACTTCTCCCCGGGCCCGCGCCCGCGGAGCAAGCCGCCGGGAGCTAAGGGGTCTGCGGCCCGCCGCCGCGCCCTGCGCTACCGGCATAGCTGGTGCTCTAGGTCGGGTCGATCAGTTCTGAGGGCTCCTCGAAATGTCCAACAGCGTTTTGGGACTGCGCCTGAAGCAGCAGCTGACCCTGACACCCAGGCTGCAGCAATCGGTGAAGCTCCTCCAATTATCGGCGCTCGAGTGTGTGCAAGAACTGCACCAGGCGATCACCCAGAACCCATTCCTCGAAGAAAGCCTCGAGACAGCGGATACGCGCTCCGAAGCCCAGGACAATGGCGCGGACGAGCCGGGGCAGGCCGACCTCGATTTTTCGGGTCCAAGCGGGAACGGCGCCGATGACGCCCCGGACTGGACCGAGTGGACCGCCGCCCCATCCACGCTGCGCGGCGCCCTGCGCGAGCAACTGCTCCTGCTCGGACTCACCGAGCGCGATCATGTGCTCGCCAATCTGATCATCGATGCGCTCGATGAGGATGGCTTCCTGCGTCAGTCGCTGGAAGAGCTCGCAACGCTGGCCCCCGGAGCAGCCGCGAGCGAGCTTGAAACGGCGCTGCGCATCGTGCAGACGCTGGAGCCGACCGGCATCGCGGCGCGGGATCTGTCGGAGTGCCTGTCGCTGCAGCTGCAGGCCATGGACCGGGAAACACGCGGATGCGAGCTCGCGCTCGACATCGTGCAGAACAGGCTGGCGCTGGTAGCCTCGCGCGACAACACTCGACTGCTGGAGGCGCTGCGCTGTCCGGAGGAAGAGCTGCGCGTCGCCATGGAGCTGATCCGCAGCCTCGACCCGCGGCCGGGTTCCAAGGTAGGGACGTTCGAACCGCGCGCAATCGTTCCGGACGTGATCGTTCGCAAGGAAAAGAAGCGCTGGGTTGTCACGGTCAACTCGGCGATCTATCCGCGCATCCGCGTCAACCAGCAGTACGCGGACTACTTCCGTCAGGCCCGGGACGGAGAGACCGCGCTGCTCGCCCAGCATCTGCAGGAAGCCCGCTGGCTCGTCCGCAATCTCGAGCAGCGATTCCTCACCATTCAGCGCGTCGCGGAGGCCGTAGTCGCGCGGCAGCGGAATTTCTTCGAGTACGGAGACCTCGCGATGCGGCCTCTCACGCTGCGCGAGATCGCCGATGAGCTGGGTCTCCACGAGTCGACCGTGTCGCGCGCAACGAGCCACAAATACATGGCGACGCCCCGCGGCGTGGTCGCATTCAAACGCTTCTTCTCGCGACAGCTTGCGACGACCAGCGGCGGTTCGTGCTCTGCAACCGCGATCCGCGCGTTGCTGCGCGAATTCATCGCTGCCGAGGACCGGCGCAACCCGCTCTCGGATGTGCAGCTCACCGAGCTGCTCGCGGACCGCGGCGTCAAGGTCGCGCGCCGCACCGTGACGAAGTACCGCCGCTCGATGCAGCTGCCAGCCGTGGACTTTCGACGGGCCTAGCAGCCTGTCGGACTTACGACTTCCCATTGACTAAGAGCCGTTACTCACAAGCTCACGGCCTCGCTCGCTTTCCGGCCACCGCCCTAGTCCCCGCATCGTTCTGTGCTCTAAGGATGAGCGCGTAGGACTTGTCTGACACGAGCTTGGGAAGCTTTTCGATCCGTTCGGCCCCCTCGCCGACTTTGATACGCCTCGCCAGCAAGTAACTTGCCCGTCAGGCGATCTTCAACTTCAGAAAGCGAAGGGTGGGCAAATGGTGACGGACGACATGGTAGCCCTCGTGCCGCAATTGCATATGTTCGCACGCTCGCTGTGCCGCGACGGGGTGCGCGCAGACGACCTCGTTCAGGAGGCCCTGATGCGCGCCATCGACAATATCGAGCGCTTCCAGCCGGGCACGAACCTCAAGGCCTGGCTTTTCACCATCGTGCGCAACGAGCACTACTCGCAGCTGCGGCGGCGGAAATTCGAAGCCCACGGCGTGGATGCCGACACGCTTCCCGAGCCGAGCGTGCCTCCCGACCATGACGGCAAGCTCGAGCTGCATGATTTGAATCGGGCCCTCGCGATCCTCTCGCCCGGGCAGCGCACCGCGCTGATCCTGGTGAGCGTCAGCGGCTTCTCCTACGAAGAAGCCGCCGCGATCTGCGGATGCGCGGTCGGAACCATCAAGAGCCGCGTCGCGCGCGCCCGCGAGTGCCTTCTGGAGGTCCTCGAGGGACGTCAACCGCTACCGGCCGGCAGTGATGGTGACGACGAGCCGCCGAGTGCCCGTCGTGCGCCCGCGCGCCTGCCGCGCGGCAACGTCCATGCTCCCACAACGCTCTCCTGCAACGCTCCGTAGCCTGGACCATTCGCCAACCGCAGTACTTAGCGGGCAGCGAGCCTCGTTGGCGCCCGGCCCGCTGCGCGCCGCATCGCCCTGAGGGCTTCCCAGCCGCGCGGCATTGCGCTCGCGCCCCGCCGCAGTCTAAGTTTCGGCTTGCCCCGATAACGACAGGCCGTGGCGGCGATGTTCGAGCCGTTGTCTCAGGTTCTCATTCTGCTTGCAGGCTCCGTGTTCCTGGTAACGGTCGCGCGCCGGCTCGGACT
>VBNY01000246.1 GCA_005877705.1 Gammaproteobacteria bacterium | reverse complement strand
CGAGCGCAAGGGCGAGCCGGTGCTGCTGGTCACGACGGCCGGATTCGGCGACGCGCTGCGCATCGGCTATCAGAATCGGCCTGATATTTTCGCGCGCCACATCGTGCTCCCCGAGCGCCTGTATTCGACCGTGATCGAGGCAGGCGAGCGCATTGACTACTCGGGCGCGATCCTCACGCCCCTCGATGCGCGCTCGCTGCGAACCGATCTGCAACGCGCGCGGCAAGCCGGACTGCGTTCCGTTGCGATCGTCTTTCTGCACGGCTGGCGCCATCCGCAGCACGAGCGCGCGGCGGCCGCTATCGCCCGCGAGCTCGGGTTCGAGGAGGTTTCCGTATCCCACGAGCTGTCACCCCTCGTGCGCTACGTCGCGCGCGGCGACACCACAGTGCTCAACGCGTACCTGGCGCCGCCTCTGCGGCACTATGTCGGCGGGCTGCAGCGCGAGCTGCGCGAGCTCGATCCTCAGGGTCGCCTCGAGCTGATGCAAAGCAACGGCGGCCTCGCAGCCGTTGACACCTTTCATGCCGTCTCCAGCGTGCTGTCGGGGCCCGCGGGCGGCCTGATCGGCATGGCCTGGATCGGCCGCCGCCTGGGTGTCAGCCGGCTGATCGGCTTCGACATGGGCGGCACCTCGACCGACGTGTCCCTCATCGACGGTGATGTGCCGCACCGCTTCGAGCACCTCATCGCGGGGACTCGCCTGCTGCAACCCATGCTCGACGTGCATACCATCGCCGCGGGCGGCGGCTCGATTGTGAGCTTCGCCGATGGACGCTTCGGCGTGGGTCCCGAGTCAGCGGGGGCCGACCCCGGCCCGGCTTGTTACGGCCGCGGCGGCCCGCTTACGCTCACGGACGTGCAAGTGATCCTCGGCCGGTTGCGGCCCGACACGCTGCCGGCGCTGTTTGGGCGCGACGGCAGGACCCGCATCGACGCAAGCATCGCGTCCCGCGAGTTCGCGTCGTTGGCCGCGCGAGTACGTGCCGGCACGGGCCAGCAGGTGGCAATCGAGGCGCTCGCGGAGTCCTTTCTCGATGTGGGTGTCGAATCGATGGCGAACGCCATCCGTCAAGTGTCCACCCGGCAAGGGCTCGATGCCGCCGAGTTCACCCTGTTCTGCTTCGGGGGCGCCGCCGGTCAACACGCCTGCAGCGTGGCCCGCGCGGCCGGCATGCATCGCATCCTCGTACACCCGCTCGCAAGCGTGCTATCGGCGTTCGGCATAGGTATAGCTGACCGGTTGGCTCTGCGGCGTGCGAGTCTGCGGCTGCAACTGACGCAGGCCGCGCTCTCCGCGGCGCGTGCGCGCCTTGCGGAGCTCGAAACTCAAGCGCGTGCCGAGCTCGCCGCCTACGGCGAAGGGGATCCGGCGGCGGTACGGATCGAGCATGCGCTCGAGCTGCGCGCGGGTGACAGCGAAACGACGCTGTCCGTGCCGGCCGTCTCGCTCGCAGAAGTGCGGCGCTCATTCTATGCGGCTCATGTGCAGCGCTTCGGCTTCGCGGCAACCGGGCTCGAGGTGGTGATCGAAGCGGTGCGCGTCGAGGCACGAATGGCATCGGTCGACGCCGACTCGCTGCGCATGCCGGACGCCGGAGTGCAGCACACTCTGCCGGCTGCCGCCCGCGCGTGGTTCGGCTCCTGGCAGGAGGTGCCGCTGCTGGCAAGCAGCTCCCTGGTGGGCGAGACGGCCGGACCCGCGCTGATCGTCGAGCCCCATTCCACCGTCGTGCTCGAGCCCGGCTGGCGCGCCCGGCGTCTCGCGGGCGGCGAGCTGATGTTGGAAGCACAACCCGCCGCCGGACCGAGCCAGAGCGCCGCCGCAACCCCACGCGCTCTCGAGCCTGGGCCGCGCACCCGGGCCGACCCGGCGCGCATCGAGATCTTCAACAATCTGTTCATGCACATCGCCGAGCAGATGGGCGAGGTGCTGAAGGCGACCGCGCAGTCAGTCAACATCAAGGAGCGGCTCGACTACTCCTGCGCGCTGTTCGACGCCGGCGGAGGGCTGGTAGCCAACGCACCGCACATGCCCGTTCATCTGGGCTCCATGGGCGCAAGCGTGCGCGCGGTCATCGATGCGCAGGGCGCCCGCCTGCTGGCCGGCGACTCCTGGCTGCTGAACAGCCCGTATCACGGCGGCACCCATCTACCGGACATGACGGTCGTCACTCCGGTGTTCCTGCCGACCCCCGCAACTCCCCGCGGCGCCGCCCGCCCCGATTTCTTCGTCGCCTCGCGTGCACACCATGCAGACATCGGTGGCACGACTCCGGGGTCCATGCCGCCCTTCAGCCGCACGATCGAGGAAGAAGGGGTGCTGTTCGAGTGCTTTGCTCTGGTGGCGGCCGGCGAATTGCGTGAGCGCGAGCTGCGTGCGGCGCTGCTGGGGGCGGCCTACCCGGCGCGCAATCCGGAACAAAACATCGCGGATCTGCGCGCGCAGCTCGCCGCCAACGCCCGCGGCATCGCCGAGATCGAACGCGCGGTGCGGCGGCACGGCCTCGATACCGTGCGCGCCTACATGGGTCATGTCCAGGATAACGCAACTGCCTGCGTGCGCAGCGCGCTCGAGCTGCTGCGGCCCGGGGAATTCCACTACGAGATGGACAACGGCCAGGTGATCGCCGTGCGCGTGGACATCGACCGTGCGATGAGGCGTGCGCGGGTCGATTTCACCGGTACCTCGGCCCAGGACGCTAATAACTTCAACGCTCCGCGCGCCGTGTGCATCGCGGCCGTGCTGTACGTGTTCCGCACGTTGCTCGACAGGCCCATTCCACTCAATGAAGGCTGCCTCGAGCCGCTCGACATCGTCGTCCCGCGCGGCTCGCTGCTCGACCCCGTTACGCCGGCCGCCGTTGCGGCCGGCAACGTGGAGACCTCCCAGTGCATCGTCGATGCGCTGTACGGCGCGCTCGGAGTGCTGGCAGCGTCCCAGGGCACGATGAACAACCTGACATTCGGCGATGAGCGCCTGCAGTACTACGAGACCATCGCGGGCGGCGCGGGAGCGGGCCCGGAGTTCGACGGCTGCGACGCGGTGCAGACCCACATGACCAACTCGCGGCTCACGGACCCGGAGATCCTCGAGGCAAAGTTCCCCGTGCTGTTGCGCGAGTTCGGGCTGCGCCGTGGGTCCGGCGGAGCCGGCCGGCATCGCGGCGGCGACGGCGTCGTGCGGCGCCTGGAATTTCGCGCGCCATTTTCGGGCGCGCTGCTCGCCAACCATCGTCGCGTGGCGCCGTTTGGTCTCGCAGGGGGGCAGGCCGCCGCGGTGGGGCGAGCTCAGCTGCGCCGCGTATCGGGCAGCGTGGAGGAGCTCGGCGCTACGGCGCGTTTCGACGTGGCTTGCGGCGACGAGCTCACGATTCTCACGCCCGGCGGCGGCGGATTCGGCACGCCGGCGGAATGCGACAACGGCGACGATCAGTGAGGAGGTGCCCGCCGGATCGAGGTTTCGATCTCCCATTGCACACGGTGCTGGCAGGTTGCCGCGCGGTTCACCGATACCGGGCGCACGCGGCTACCGCCTGGCTGGTGAGTCACCAGCCAGGTGTCGAACTCGCCGGGCTTGCTGGTCGCGAAGCCGAACAGCAGATTGAGCTGCCCCGATGCGATGGTGTGCGGCTGATTGATGCGCTCGTCGCAGATCACGAAATGACTGTCCGCGGGGGCG
>VBNY01000196.1 GCA_005877705.1 Gammaproteobacteria bacterium | reverse complement strand
CTGCGAGGTGCGGGTCGTCCTCGACCACCAGAACGCGGTTCGCGGGCTGTGGTAATGCGTTCATGACGGCTCGGCCGGCGCCACCGGCCAGGCGAGCACGAACTGCGCTCCCTGCCCCACACCCTCGCTGTGCGCGCTCACTCGGCCGCCGGCCAGCTGCATCAGGCGTCTCACGATGAACAGGCCGAGCCCGGTGCCGTAGTAGCTGCTGCCCCCGCCGGGGTGCAGGCGCGTGAACTTCTCGAACAGCCGCGCGCCGTCGGCGGGCCTGAAACCCACTCCGCTGTCACGGACCGATAGCTCGACCTCGCCATCGATCCGTCGGGCGACGAATGTGATGCTGCCGCCGCCGACGGGCGTGACGGCGGCTATCGCGTTCTCGAGCAGATTGCGCACGACCACATCGAGGGCGAGCGGATCGGTGAGCACGTACAGGCCGCGAGCGATATCCGCGGAGATCTTGATCCGATCCTTGGCCGCGCGCTCTTCGAATTGCGCGACCACGCGCGCCACGGCCCCGCCGAGCTCGAGCGGCTCGCGTCGCAGATCCACCCGTCCGCGCTCGAGGCGCACGCTTTCGAGAATCTGCGTGACCATGGCTTCCATGCGCGCGAGATCCGACAGCATGCGGTCGATGAGCGTGCGCGCTTGCTCGGACGACAGCGGGCGCATCGCCATGGTCTCGAGCGAAAGCTGCAGGCTTGCGAGCGGCGTCTTGAACTGGTGTGACACGAGGGCGAGGAAATTGTCCTGCTCCTGCATCACCTTCGCTTCCGCGCGCAGTGCGCGCGCAATGACTCCGATACACACCCCCAAGGCGAGCAGGAAGAAGGAGCCCTCCCACACGTATTGGTTGATGCGCCGGTGCGCCTCGGTCAGCAGCATCTGATCCACGGCCGGCGCGAGGGTCGCGTGCCCGCCGTTGATCACGATGCCCGGGAGCATCGCCTGCACGCGCTGCGGCGCCACCCCGGAAGCCAACAGCGCGTCGGCGGCCTCGATCTGCTGCGAATACAGGGCGCGGGCGGTGCGGGCCTTCTCGATCGCAGAGCTGCGCTGGTCGAACAGCCACCACCCGACCTGCACAGCGGCAATGACCACGAGGGCCAGCGCGGTGAGCTGAAAGACACGGGTCGCTTTCATGAGGCGGCCAGGTCAGCCGAGCGCGGCGAGCGACTCACGCAAAGCCTGCGCGAGCTGCTGCAGATCTGCGCTCGTATGAGCCAGCGACAGGAAACACGCCTCGTAGGCGGACGGGGGCAGGTAAACGCCCCGCTCGAGCATGGCGTGGAACAGCGCGCCGAAGCGCTTCGCGGCCCGCTCAGTCAGGGGGACCGACGTCCGCGGAGCGCCCGCCTCGTGGAATGCCATCCAGAACAGCGAGCCCGCGCGCACCAGGTGAATCGGAAACGGCGCCTGCGCGAGCACCGGACTCAAGGCTCTCTCCAGCTGCGCTCCCAGGCTTTCCAACCTCTGCCAACCGGACTGCGTGACGAGCAGCTCGATAGTGGCCAGCCCCGCTGCCATCGCCACGGGGTTGCCGGAAAGCGTACCGGCCTGGTACGTGTCGCCGTCGGGGGCCAGCCGCGACATGATGCGGCGCGGTCCGCCGAACGCCCCTACCGGCATGCCGCCGCCGATGACTTTGCCGAAGGTGGCCAGGTCGGGGGAGATGCCGAGCAGCTCGGCAGCGCCGCCGCGCGCGAGCCGAAAGCCCGAGATGACTTCGTCGAAGATCAGCAGCGCGCCGTGGCGGCTCGTGGCGCTGCGCAGGGTGTGGAGGAATTCGCGCCGTTGCAGCAGCAGACCGTGATTCGCCGGCACCGGCTCGATGATGACCGCGGCGATGCGCTCGCCTTCATGGGCGAACAGCCCCTGCAGCGCCGCATCGTCATCGAGCGGCAGCACGCGCGTACAGGCCGTGAATGCTTCGGGCACGCCGGCCGAGGAGGGACGGCCGAACGTCGCCAGACCCGAGCCCGCGGCGACGAGCAGGTGATCCGCATGACCGTGATAACAACCGGAGAACTTGACGATGAGGTCGCGCCCGGTGAAGGCGCGCGCCAGGCGGATGGCGCTCATGACGGCTTCCGTACCCGAGGAGACGAACCGGACCTGCTCGAGAGCCGCATAGGAGTCGACCAGCCGCTCCGCCAACTGCACCTCCGCCGCGCAGGGCGCACCGAAAGTGGTGCCGTTGCGGCTCGCCTCCTCGATGGCCGCCAGCACGGCCGGATGGGCGTGCCCGAGAATCAATGCGCCCCAGGAGCCGACGAAGTCCAGGTAGCTGTGACCGTCGACATCGGTCAGATGTTGCCCGGACCCGCGCGTGATGAACAGAGGCGTGCCGCCCACCGCGCGAAACGCGCGCACCGGGGAATTGACACCGCCCGGGATGACACGGCATGCGCGCTCGTACAGCTCGGTGGAGCGCGGGAATCGGCGCGTTGCGGCGCTGTCGTTTGCAGAGTTGGCCATTGGTATCCCTAACGCTGTCGTTTGTTATCACCTGTGGCACCAGGGAGCGTTGGACGCCGCAGTCTGGCTTCACGGAAGAAGGCATCAACCGCGTCCGCGCTCGCGTGAGCCGCGGCTGCGCGCAGGCCTGCCAGTGGGAGGTGCGCCAGACGTCGCGCGACGGTCGCTCCGAGACGCTGCAACAGCTCACGTTGACTGTCATCCAGATCGCGCAGCTCGGAGGCGAGCGCACGCTCGACTTCTTCGGCAGCAATCTGCTCGAAGGCGCCGCGCAGGTCTGCAAGTCTGCGCCCGATCGCGCGGGTTGCCAGCTCCCCGCGCAGGCGGGTGAGACGCTCGTCGATTGCCGCTCGCACCGGCGCCAGTCTCATGAGCTGGGCGAGACGCCTCTCCTGTGCGGCCTCGACGAGCTCGTTCATGCCGATGCGCGCGAGGCCGGCGAGGCGCGCCGCCTCCGGATCAACGTTGGGCGGAACTCCGAAGTCGATGATCAGGGGCGTCTGCGCCGCCGACTGGGCCAGCAACGCGAGCGCGTCCCGGTCCAACACCGGCTCTCCGCCGCCCGCCGCCAGCACCAGCGCGCCCACATCGGGAGGACGGGTCCGGAACTCATCGAGGGGGAGCGCCCGGCCGGAAACCACCTGCGCGAACTCCTCGGCGACCTGCAACGTGCGATTGACGATGAGCAAAGGGTTTCCCGCTCGGTGGAGCACCGTGGCACAGCGCTTGGTCATGGGAGAGACGCCCACCAGCGCTACCGCCGCGCGCCTTCCCGCAAGATGCTGCAACGCCCTGTCGGCCGCCAGATCGGCGAGCGAAGGCGCCCGCACCCCGGCCGCGAGCCGGCGAACGCGATTCGCCATGCTCAAGGCTTCTCCGAGCAGACGGTCCAGGGTGGGTCCGCTCGCCCGGGCGGACCGGGCGGCTTCCCAGGCGCCGCGCAATTGCGCAGCGATCTCCTGCTCCCCGGCTTGCGCGGAGTCCAGCCCGCAGGCGACCAGGAACAGGTGCTCGATCGCCGCCTCTCCGGTCCAGGCGCGCAGGATGCGGGTCGCCTCCCCCGGCTCGGGCTCGCGGCCGGTGAGGGCCCGGTAGACATCACGCCGGCAATCGCCCGCCGGGCTGCCGTCACCGGTTGCATAGAGCACCTCGACACGGTTGCACGTGCCGACGTACAGAATCTCGGCGGCTCCCAGCGAGTCGCGCAGCGCGGGAAGCCGCGCAGCGATCTCCGCCTTCGGCAGCGCAAAGCGGGCGACCTCATCGACGCCCGCATGACGGTAGGAAAGGCCTACCACGCCGATCTGGTGCATGGTTCAAGGAGACCACGGGCGGGCAGCCCGAGTGTCACCGAATGGTCATGGGCCGCAAAGGCGGGGACGCAGAAGGCGGCACGAAGCAGCCGGCAAAAGTCACGCCTTATGGGCACCCCGCTGAAACGGCCACGGGCCAGTTTCAGCCCATACAAAATCGCCGTAGGCAGCCGTAGGCCACTTTTTCCCATTGACTACGTCTCGTCCTGCCACGCGAAGCCGTCGCGGCTGATCAGCGCGCTCGATGAGGCGGGGCCCCAGCTACCGGCGACATAGGCCATCCGGCTTCCACCATGTCGGCGCGCTGGAAAAGCGTTTGATCGCCGGTGATGCCGTCATAGAGCAGGACCTCATAGCCGGTATTGGGAGTGGAGCCGAAGTAGTCTTCGTAGTTGAAATCCATTTCCACCAGACCCACTTTCACCCGCGGGCCGGGCATCTTGGCGCCGAAGCGCATAGAAATGCCTTCATCGGGCGCGATATGGATGACCAACTGGTTGGCCTTCAGGCTGTCAACCGGCGTATCGCGAAAGAGCACAAAGGGCGCGCGCTTGAACTGGATGGCGATTTCCGTATGGCGCTTGGCCAGTCGCTTGCCGGTGCGCAGAAAGAACGGCACGCCCGCCCAGCGCCACGTGCCGATCTCGGCCTTCAAGGCGACGAAGGTCTCCGTGCTGCTGTCGGCGGCGACACCGGCCTCGTCGAGATACCCCGGAACGGGCTGGCCGTTGACGGCGCCCGGCCGGTACTGGCCGCGCACGGTCTTGGTCTGTACGTCGCCTCCGGCAATGGGGCGCAGCGCACGCAACACCTTCAGCTTCTCGTCGCGAACGGCATCGGGATCGTTACTCGTTGGCGGCTCCATCGCGAGAATGCACACGAGTTGCAGCAGATGGCTCTGCACCATGTCGCGCAGTGCGCCGGTGCGCTCGTAGAACTGCCCACGGCCCTCCACACCCAACTGCTCGGCGATCGTGATCTGCACGTGGCGTATCCGGCCTCGGCGCCACAGAGGCTCGAACAGCGTGTTGCCGAAGCGCAGCGCGATCAGGTTCTGGACGGTCTCCTTGCCCAGGTAATGATCGATGCGATAGATCTGCTGCTCGGAGAAGATGGCGCCGACGCTGCGATTGATGAGCTCCGCCGAAGCCCGATCGTTGCCGAGCGGCTTCTCGAGCACGACACGGGATTTCGGCGTGACGATCCCGGCCGCCGCCAGGTTGTCGCAGATCTGCGTGAACAGGCTCGGAGCCGTCGACAGATACAGTACCCGGACCGCCTCCTCGCGCCCTTCCAGAGCCAGGCAGAGTTTTCGGAAGTCGCCCGCTTCCGTGGCGTCCACTTGCACATAGTCGACCGAGGCGGCGAATGATCGCCACTGCGCGGCGTTGAACCCCTCGGGGGGCAGGTGCGCGCGGCAGCTGGCCTCGATCTGCGCGCGGTACTCCTCGCGAGTAATGCTCGTGCGCGCCACCGCAATCACGCGCGCGCCCGTGCCGATCTGCCCGGCGGCGTGTCTCAGGTAAAGCGCCGGCACGAGCTTGCGCAAGGCCAAGTCGCCCGTGCCGCCGAACAACACCATGTCGAAAGAGTCAACTTTCTGCACGCTATCAGACCCCCTTAACTCCAATGGCCGCTCCCGACAGCCGCCCCGCCCCGGCGCATGCGAGGCGGCCCACAGGTCGAACGGGCCACCTGCGCCTTGGGCGCGGGCGGCCGGAGCTGGCATTCGCAAGGCATTGCGTTAGGCTCGTACAGTATCCTGGCCCGCCGCCAGGACGACAGCGGAATTTTTTTCACGCCGCAGCTCAAGTGCTTTTCTCGGAGCTCCTCTCATGTCAATCGCATTCATGCCCCTGAATCCACGTGTGCGCGATGCCACGGAGCGCATTCGCGAGCGCAGCCGCCAAGAGCGCAGCGCCTATCTCGCCAGGGCGAGCGCCAGTGCGGCGCAACAGCCGACGCGCTCGAGCCTGTCCTGCACAAATCTGGCGCACGGCTTCGCCGCTGCCGGCACGGGCGACAAGGATGCCCTGAAGGAGCTGCGTTGGCCAAATCTGGCCATCGTCACCGCCTACAACGACATGCTCTCGGCTCATCAGCCCTTCGAGCGCTTTCCGGGCCTCATCCGCACGGCCGCACGCGATGCCGGCGCCACGGCGCAGGTCGCGGGCGGCGTGCCGGCGATGTGCGATGGCGTCACACAGGGGCACGCCGGCATGGAGCTGTCACTCTTCAGCCGCGACGTGATCGCCATGTCGACCGGAATCGCCCTGGCGCACGGCATGTTCGATGCGACGCTGTGCCTGGGGGTGTGCGACAAGATCGTGCCCGGCCTGCTGATCGGCGCACTCGCCTTCGGACACCTGCCGACGATTTTCGTTCCAGCGGGCCCGATGCCGAGCGGCATGGCCAACAAGGAGAAGGCGCGCATCCGGCAGCTGTTCGCCGAAGGCAAGGTGGGCCGCGAGGCGCTGCTCGAGTCGGAGTGTGCGAGCTACCACTCGGCCGGCACCTGCACTTTCTACGGCACGGCCAACAGCAATCAGATGCTGATGGAAGTGATG
>VBNY01000195.1 GCA_005877705.1 Gammaproteobacteria bacterium | reverse complement strand
GGACGCGGTGCAGAGGGTGATTCGCTCGGAGGACCTGAAGGAGGGCGCGCGCGCGTTTACCGAAAAGCGCAAGCCCGTCTGGAAGGGTAAATAGCGCTTACCCGCCCAGCGGCCGCAGCAGCGCTCTTGAAATGATGTGCCGCTGCACCTCGCTCGTGCCGTCCCAGATGCGCTCGATGCGCGCGTCGCGCCAGATCCGCTCGAGTGGCATCTCCATCATGAGGCCCATCCCGCCGTGAATCTGCAGCGCCTCATCCGCCACCATCGCCAGCATCTCACTCGCCTTGAGCTTCGCGATCGCCATGTCCATGTCCGTAGCGGTCTTGTGTTGCAGCTTCCAGGCGGCCTCGAGCGTCAGCAGCTCGGCGGCGCGCAACTCCACCGCCATGTCCGCGAGCTTGAACGCCACGCCCTGGAACTTGCCGATCTGCTGACCGAACTGCACGCGATCGACCGCCCACTGCTTGGCGTGTTCGAGCGCCCGCTCCGCGCGTCCCAGGCAGTTGGCCGCCACCTGCAGCCGCGTTGCCGCGAGCCATGCATTGGCTACTTCAAAGCCCTTGTGCACTTCGCCCAGCACGGCGGCTCTGGGGAGGCGGCAGTCGCTGAACTGCAGGATGCTGTTGGTATAGCCGCGATGTGAGACGTTGCGGTAGCCGGGCCTGACCTCGAAGCCCGGCGCCCCGACGTCAACCAGAAACGCCGTGATGAGCTTGCGCTTGCCCCGCGGAGTCTGCTCCTCGCCCGTGGCCGCGAACAGAATGACGAAGTCTGCGTGGTCGGCGTGGCTGATGAAATGCTTCGTGCCGTTGATGAGGAAGTCCCCGCCCTTCTGCACGGCCGTGGTCTTCATGCCCCGCACGTCCGAGCCGGCGTCCGGCTCGCTGATGGCGAGACATTCGGCTTTGTCGCCGCGCACGCTAGGCAGCAGGTAGCGCTCGCGTTGCGCGCCTTCGCAGGCCAGGAGGATGTTCGACGGCCTGGCAACGCAGGAGTAGTGCAGGACGAAACTCGTGCGGCCGAGCTCCTTCTCGTACAGCGCCCAGCTCACCGCATCCAGGCCGCCGCCACCGACCTCCGTGGGCATGTTGGCCGCGTACAGGCCGGCTTTGATCGCCTTCGCCTTGAGCTCGCGCCACAGGTCCTTGCGCAGCGCGCCGCTGTCCTCGACCTCCCGCTCCCAGGGGTAGAGCTCGCGTTGCACGAAGTAGACTCCTTGCGATCAAACGCGGCGTTTACGCGGCCGATGAGCCGGATGTGGAGCTCTTGTGGCTCCGTCTGAGCTTGTCGGGACCTGCGGCGGCACCCGCGGCCCAGCCGCGCAGCAGTTGCAGCTGCAGCCGCAGCTGTTCCATCTGCCTTGCGGCCGGCCAGTCGCCCTGGCTCACGACCGCGCTCGCCGTCAGGCCGTTGATGAAGGTCACCACGGATCGCAGCACCTGATCGCGGATGGCCGGCGGCCATTGCGCCCACTCCGGCCAGCCTTGCGCGAGACAGCGCTCGAACAGGCGCATGTACTCGCGGTGCACCCAGGCGTTGATGCGCTTCAGGCGCTTGTCCGCCGACACCTGGCCCCAGAACGCCGTCCAGAACGCGCACTCGGTATAGCGATGCTCGTCGATGGGCAACGCTTCCGCGAGCAGAGTCAGAAGATCGGCTGGTGCGTTGGCCGCGGGGCGCGTGAGCCGCTCCTCGATGCGGCGCAGGATCAGCCGCAAGGCGGCGATGATGATCTGCTGCTTGGTGTCGAAGTAATGCGCCACCATTCCGGTCGTGTAGCCCGCCTCGCGCGCGATGCGCACGATCGTGGCCTGGTCGAAGCCGTGCTCGGCGACCACCCGGCAGGCGACGAGCGCGATCTGGTCGCGGCGTTGATCGTGATCGACGATCTTGGGCATGGTGCTCGCTTCACGTCCTGGACATGCCGACGCTACGGCCCGCCTGGGCTGGTACCGCCAGTCCCGCCTGCGCGGCGCGGATCTTCTCCAGACGGGCGCGCACCAGGGATTCCATGGGCGCAGCCTTGCCAGCGGCGGTGTTCACATGCAGGTACAGCTGCTCGGCTGTGGCGATGAGCGCATCATCCCGACGTCGATTCAGGCAATGGAACAGGTGCACTCGCTTGTCGTCAACGGCGAGCACCTGCGTGGTCACGTAGAGTGCCTCTGCAGCCTTCGCCTCGGCATTGTGAGTAACATGCGTCTCGACCGTGTACAGCGCGCGTCCCGACTTACGATAGTCATCGTCCACACCGATATATCTGAACAGCGTGTCCGTCGCATCGCCGAACACCTGCAGGTAACGCGAGTCCGTCATGTGGCCGTTGTAATCGACCCATTCCGGTCGGACGTGAGTCTCGATGAGCCGCAGCGCCTCGCCGGAGTCGCTGCTGAGCGCGCTCTCGATACCCGGGCACGCCACCGCGCCGCTTTGCTCATATAAGCGCTCCTCGAGAGCGCGCAAGGTTGCGCCCGCGCCGATGTTGTACTGTCTCAGCACCTGCTGAATCGCCACCAGATAGTCATCCCTCAGGCGCTCGAGCTCGCGGATCGAGCGGCCGTTGGCCTGCGCCTGCGTGCCCTCGACCATCCGGTCGATCAGCTCCTCCGTCAGCTCCGGAGCCTCGAGCTTCGTCCACGGCCACTGCAGGCACGGCCCGAACTGTCTGAGCATGTGGCGCATGCCGCTCTCGCCGCCCGCCAGGTGATAGATCAGGTTCGTGCCCATCCCCGCCCAGCGCAGCCCGGGGCCGTACACGATCGAGTCATCGAGCTCGCCGGTCGTGGCCACCCCGTCATTGACGAGATGCAGGATCTCGCGCCACAGGGCTTCCTGCAGCCGGTCGGTGAGATGGCCAGGGACCTCGCGGCGCACCTTGAGAGGATGCATGCCGATGTAGCGGTAGAAGCTGCCCGCCGCAGCGAGCGCCTGCGGCGAGGTATGCTCGCCGCCGACCAGCTCCACGAGCGGCAGCAGGTACACTGGATTGAATGGGTGGGCGACGAGAAACCGCTGCGGCGCTTCCATGTCCCGCTGCAGCTCGGACGGCAGGAGGCCGGAGGTGCTGGAAGCGATCACGACGTCGCCGGGTGCGTGGCGGCTGACATCGGCGAGCACCCGCTGTTTCAGCTCCAGCTGCTCGGGGATGTTCTCCTGGATGAAGTCGGCCTGCCGCGCCATGGCGCGCAGATCCGTGGTGAACGACAGTCTCCCCTTGGGTGGAAGCGGCGCGAAGGTCAGCCGCGAGAGCGCCCCTTCAGCGTTGGCCACGGCGCCGCGGATCCAGGTTTCCATTTCCGGCTTGACGTCGGCGGCCAGCACGTCGATGCCGAAATGCAGGGCGCGCGCGGCCCAGCCGCCGCCGATGACTCCGGTGCCGAGCAGCCCCAGTGTTTTCACTTGCCTCATGGTGTCGCCGCCCTCCACTGCCCGATTCTCGACTCCGCCGGCCCGCGCCGCCTTCGGCAGGTGCGCGTCGCGGCCGGTTCACGCATTCGCTTTTATAATGTAGTCGTAATAATATAACAAACGGCGCCGCAAGGCGCCTCACCTATAGTAGCGTAGTAGCGGCGAGCGCCCTTATCAGCGGCGCGCCGAACCAAGACGGTGCCCATGGCCAACGCGACGCTGATCGAAAAACGCTCGATCGATTACGTGCCGCTCGCCGAGCGGCACGGCAAGGTCTGGCACCTGTGGCCGGTGTGGTTCTCGGGCGATGCCCACCTCGCGACGCTCGCTGTGGGCGTGCTCGGCATCACCCTCGGCGGCAACCTGCTGTGGACGGCCATAGCCGTCATCGCCGGGTGCGTCCTGGGCACGTTCTTCATGGCCTTCCATTCGACGCAAGGACCGCAGCTCGGGCTGCCGCAGATGATCCAGTCACGGCCGCAATTCGGCTACACCGGAGCGTT
Source organism: Gammaproteobacteria bacterium (assembly GCA_005877705.1). Lineage (GTDB taxonomy): Bacteria > Pseudomonadota > Gammaproteobacteria > Steroidobacterales > Steroidobacteraceae > 13-2-20CM-66-19. The sequence goes on along the minus strand of VBNY01000195.1, from coordinate 1,054 downwards.
GCTCGTGTGGGCCGTGGCTCTCATCGCGTATATCGGCTATAACGCCTTCAATCAGGTGCTCGCCGCGCAGGCGCTGCATCAGCTCACGCCTGTCATTTCGGCCACCTCGCCGGCCGTGATCGTCGTGTTCGCGGCCATCGCCGTCGGCCTCGCCGCGGTCGGGTACGACAAGATTCACTTCGCGCAACGCGCGTTCGCGTACCTGATGATCGCGATCCTGACGGCGTTCTCGATCGGGGCGGTGTTCCTGCTCAAGTTTCCCGCTGCCCAGTGGAGTCCGGCGGGCTTTCGAGCGGTGCCGTTCCTCGCCGAGCTTTTCGCGGCGGCTTCCTATCAGCTCAGCTGGTCGATCTACGTCTCCGACTACTCGCGCTACCTGCCGCGTGACGTCGGTGTCCGCTCCTCGTTCTGGTGGACGTATCTCGGCGCCTTCATCGGCGGAGCCTGGATGATGCTCGTCGGCACGGTCGCGGCCGCGGCGAATCCCACTCTCGATGTCGCCGCGGCGATGCAGCGGGCCGCGGATGCCATCGTTCCCGGCCTTGGAGGTGTGCTGCTGGTCGGAGGCCTCCTCGGTCTGATCACGGTGTCGGCGCTCAACTTCTACGGGGCTTCGTTGACGCTGCTGAGCGTCGCCGACACCTGCAAACCGCTCCGCTGCACCGTGGGCAAACGCCTCTTGAGCCTGCTGGTGGCCGTGGTGCTGGCCACCGGCATTGCCTTGAGCGCGTCGCACGACTTCATGGACCGGTTCGCCGATTATCTCGCCGTGCTGCTGTACCTGTTCACGCCCTGGACCGCGATCAACCTCGTCGACTTCTACCTGGTCCGCAAGGGGCATTACTCGATTCGGGAGATCTTCAACCCTCGAGGCATGTATGGACAGTGGAACTGGCGGGGTCTGCTGGCCTATGCGGTCGGCTTTGCGGTCATGATCCCGTTCTTCAGCACGGGGATGTACACGGGACCGGTCGCCCACGCCCTCGGGGGCGCCGATATCGCGATGTTAGTCGGCCTGCCGGTATCGGCGGCGGTCTACCTCTTCACCTGCCGT
>VBNY01000194.1 GCA_005877705.1 Gammaproteobacteria bacterium | reverse complement strand
GCGACCGTTGGGGCACGGTACTACACCTATCACAGCAATTCGGTGACGAGTGTGAGTGGTGTTTCCGCCAACGGCACCAGTGCCCCGCTCTACGGGCTCGCGTCCAACTCGGGTATCACGCCGAAGTTGAACCTCGCCTACATTCCCGACGAGAACACGACGGTCTACGGCACAGCCTCCAAGGGCTTCCGCCCCGGCGGGCCTAATTCGCCGATCCCGTCGCCGCCGTGCCCGGCCGCCGCTCCTACGCAATTCGGGCCGGACAGCGTGTGGAATTACGAGCTGGGTGAGAAGCTGCGGTTCCTGGGCGGACGTGTCTCGATTGCCGGCGACGTGTTCTACATCGACTGGTCCAGCGTGCAGCAGCAGGTCGCCCCTGGTTGTGGCTTCAAGTTCACCGCCAACGCCGGCAAGGCGCGCGCCTACGGAGCGGAGCTGGAGATTGGGCTGGTCCTCGCACCAGGCCTGGTGCTGTCGCAGAATGCCAGCTACACGCACGCGACCAACACGACGAACGTGCCTCTCGCGGGTGTTGTCGCCGGACAACGTCTTTTGGACGTTCCGCAAGCGACGGCGAACACCAACCTGACATACCGGAGGCCGCTCGCAGGCACCATGAACTTCGTCGCGCGGCTCAATAACAGTTACGTCGGTTCGATCGAGGACATCACCTTCACGCGCAATACGCTCCCGTCCTACGACCTCATCGGCATGCGCCTCGGAGTCGAGGACAGGAGCTGGTCGGCAGCGCTGTTCCTGGACAACCTCACGAACAAAAAGGCTCTGCTCAGCGACACCGGCGCGCTGTCTGCGAACATCTCCATTTTAAACCGGATCGCCACCAACCAGCCGCGGACGATCGGAGTGGATGCGGCTTACAAGTTCTAACGGGCCACGGAAAATGGCTGCGCATGGGGAGCGCTCGACGTCCGACAACGTGCGCAGCCTGCTTCCTGCCGACGACGCTGCGGGATACCCGCGACGTTCCTACGCCTGGTCGGTCGTCGCGATCCTGACCGGCACCGCGATCCTTTCGTACACGGACCGGCAAGTGCTGAGCCTGCTCGTCGATCCCATCCGCCGCGAGTTGCTTATCAGCGATACCCAAGTGAGTCTTTTGCTTGGAACTGCCTTTGCCGTTGTCTACGGCATCGCCGGGATCCCCTTCGGACTGCTCGCCGATCGGACTTCGCGCCGCAACCTGATCTTCTTTGGTGTAGTCGTGTGGAGCATCGGCACCGTGGCGTGCGGGTTCGCCCACACCTTCGGCGGGCTGTTCGCGGCGCGCGTTGTGGTCGGACTCGGCGAATCGGTGCTGTCACCGTCCGCAATCTCCCTGATCAGTGACTATTTCCCTGCGTCGCGCCGTGGTCTGGCCGTGGGCAGCTATCTGAGTGGCATCGCGATCGGCAACGGCGCCTCGATCCTGATCGGCGGCGGTGCGCTGCAGCTCGTCGAAGCGGGGGTGTTCGCCGGAACACCGATTGCCGTCATTGCGCCTTGGCGGCTGGTGTTGCTCGTGATCGGCACGCCGGGCCTGCTCTGGTCGCTCGCAATCTTGCTCATCCGCGAGCCCGAACGACGGGCCGCCGTCGCACAGGATGCCGCTGACGCCGGCGGTGCATCGGGTCGGCACGCCGCGATGTTGTGGCGCGTCGCGCCGATCTACCTCGTCGTGGCGACGGCATCACTTGTCGATAACGCCGTCGGCGCCTGGGCGCCGACGCTGCTGATCCGCGACTTTGGTCGCGATCCGGCTCAGGTGGGCCTGCAGCTGGGGCTGCTGCTGACAATCGGCTTCGGCGGCGGCGTCCTGTTCGGGGGCTGGCTCTCGGACCGGGTAGGCCGCGGCGGACGCTGGTCGCGCAAGCTGGGCGTCTGCCTTGTCTCGAGCCTTGTCATCCTGCCGGCGTGCTGGGCCATTGACGCCACGCAGGTCAAGGTCGTCATGGCCGCCGTGCCACTCTACTTCGCCCTGTCGGGAATCGTCACGGCCTGCGGCTTCTCCTCGATATTGGACGTGGTACCGAACCGGCAACGTGGCTTCGCGATGGCGGTGAGTTTCTTCCTGAATGTCGCGCTCGGCGCGGGGCTCGGCCCCACCTCCGTGGCGCTAGTCAGTGATCGAGGGTTCGGCAGCGCCGCAGGCCTTGGACCGGCCATCGCACTGACGGCCGGGGCAGGATTCTTCCTCATCGCGGCGGTACTGGTGCTAACGCTGACAATGCTGAAGGCGCGCGCAACGGTGTCCTCTTCGTCCTGGGCGATAAACTTTGCCCGCTGGGTTCAGGTTTGTAGGCTTCTGAGCGCGTCGCCAACGGCTCTTCAATTCAGAGGACTGAACGTGCACTCACCATCCCGTCATCGCCGGCGCTCGCCGCATGTCGTAGTCATCGCTCTGGGCGCCGGCTGCTTGGCCTTACGCGCAATGACCGCGCAATCGTACACGCCGAGCGATACGACGATGAGTGATCAGACGATTACGCTCAACGGCCATGATCTGACGATCGAGCAGATCGTGAACGTCGCGCGCCATGGCGCGCAGGTGCAGTTGAGTGCGGATGCGCGGCAACGCGAGCTCGACAACTACGGCTTGCTGCTCGAGGCCACTGCCGAGGGAGTATCCGTTTATTGGTTCAACCGCGGCACCGGCGACAACCGCGAAACGGTCCTGTTCTCCGGCGATGCGCTGTCGGCCGAGAACAAGCCTCGAGTCGAGCGGCTGCAATCCGAAAGCTTTCAGCGCGGCGCCCGCGCAGGTTTCGGTCCCGAGGTCATGGAGGAGGAGATCGTTCGCGCCATGATGGTCGTGCGCGCCAACGCGATGACCTACAACGCACCGAGCCCGCAACTCAGTCAGATGCTGCTTGATCTGCTCAACAAGCGCGTCACGCCCGTCGTGCAGTCGCGCGGCACTGTCGGTGAAGGGGATCTGGCGCAACTCAGCAACGTCGCCGGAGTCATGGTCGGCGCGGGCGAGGCCTACTATCGGGGCGTGCGCACGCCGGCCCTGAAAGCCTTGGCGCAGGCAGGCTTGCAGCCGATCCAACCGTTCGCGGCGCACGACAATGCGCTGACCAGCAGCAACGCCTACGCAACCGGCCAGGCCGCGCTCATCGTCTACGATGCGCGGCGCGCGCTCGAGTGGGCCGATCTCATCTACGCCATGGACCTCAACGGCATGAATAGCAGCATCACGCCGCTCAGCACGGTCGTGCAGCTCGATCGACCCGGCCGCTGGCTCAACTGGGACGCCGCGCGCGTTCTGGACATGATCAAGGGCAGCTATCTGTTCGACGCCGATCCCAAACGCATCATCCAGGATCCGGAAAGCCTGCGGGCGTCCTCCATCCGGCAGGCCGCAGTCTGGCAGGAATGGTCCGCGCTGCGGGATGCGGTGCTGTTCCAGGCCAATTCCTCCGATCACAATCCCGCGGTGCATGTCGGCCTGGGGCCGCAGGATTCGTGGGAGCTTGCGACAGCGCAAATGATGAAGTACTACGTGAAAGGCGGCCCGCGCAGCCACGGGCAGCACGGCTATATCGTTTCCAACGCGAACTGGGATCCCTATCCGTTGGCGAACAAGCTGGAGAACTTTGTCATCGCGCTCGCTAATATGGACGTCGCGGTCATGCTGCGAATCGAGCGCTTCCGCAACACGTTCTTCACCGTGGTCGCGCCATCGGATGTGCTGCCACACTGGGTGCGCCACGACAGCGGCTACATGCCTTCGGACTTGCAGCAGGAGATTCAGAGTCTGATGAACCCCGTGGCGCCGTTTGGCAGCGCCCTCGAGACCACGGTCGAGGACCTGCAGGCTCAGACCCGGATCAAGGCGCAGCGCGCACGGCAGGCCGTGTCTGTTACGGCGGATCTGCTGGGGCTTGACCTGCTGGAAGCGAGCCTGTGGCTCG
>VBNY01000193.1 GCA_005877705.1 Gammaproteobacteria bacterium | reverse complement strand
CGCGCCGTGAACCGTCGGTCCCGGCCGCTGCGGACGGTCAGCACCGCCTGCTCCACGAGCGCAGCGGCCGATGCGGCTGTGCTCACGAGCCGGACCGGCCGCACCCTCAGAACTTCGCTGTGAAGCCCCCGTAGAGGAAGCGTCCGAAGACATCGTAGGTGTCCGCTGCCGTTTCGGTTCCCGTGATCGTCGATGCCATGCCTTGTGGAAGCACCGGCGGCTGCTTGTCGAAGACGTTCTTGGCGCCGAGGTATGCCTCGATCGATTCCTTCCCTCCGAATCTGAAGCGCACCTGCACGTCGTGGTAGATGTATGCGGGGACGGTGTTATAGAGGTCGGAGATGATCCCATTCTGGGCGAGCGTATCTTGGATACTGCTCAGGTAGTTTGCGGTCCAGCTGAACTCGAGCGGTCCACGCGTGTAATCCGCGGTGAGGATACCTCTATCCTCGAAGCCCGCCCCTAGCCGTGTCTGCGCGCTGCCGTCGAACAGCTCCTTGCGGTTGTCCGTGGGCGGGGCTCCCGGGAAGTTGATCTGCTCGAGCTGCTGCAGATGATTCTCGCTCAAGGTCAGGTTGAGCTTGCCGCCGATGCGGGTGCCGGTGAGATCCCACAGATAACGAATCGAGGTCTCGATCCCGGCGGTGCGAATCCCGCCCACGTTGATGAGCTGGGCGTTGACCGCGGTGATCTTGCCGCTGGCGGCATTGCGGATGACGTTGCTGCAGAACACCGGGTTGCCGGTCAGCAGACACTGGTTGATGGAGTCGCCGCGCGTGATGGTGCTCACGGCGGCGTCCACTTTGATGTCGTACCAGTCGATAGTCGCGGCGAAGTTCGGCAGGAACTGCGGCCGCAGGACGAATCCCAAGGTCGTGGTCTTGGCCGCTTCCGAATTGAGGTTGGGGTTGGAGCCGTTGAATCCGGTCACCGATTGCAGGTCTACCTGCTGATACTGGAACACGCCGTTCTGCGTGATGGCGTTGGCGACTCCCGGGATCGCGCGGCATGCCGCCGCGAACGGGCCGGTCGAGGTCGCGGTGACGCCGTTGCACGGATCGCTGATGTTGGGGAATGTCTGCGAGATGCCGCCGAACAGCTCGCCGATGTTCGGCGCGCGAATAGCTTCCGAATACACGCCGCGGAAGCGCACGTCTTCGACCGGCGCCCATTCGAGCCCCGACTTCCAGCTGTGAACGGAGCCGATCGTGGAGTAATTCGCCTGACGGAAGGCGCCGTCGAGCTGCACCGTCTTGGCGAACGGCACGTCCTTCAGGACCGGCACGACAGTCTCGGCGAAGGCCTCGCGCACGTTGAAGCTACCCCTGATGTTCGGCAATGCGTTGAATCCGTTCAGTCCCTTGTTGGTCAGTGAGTCCCAGATCTCCTCGCTGGTGTCCTTGCGGCCCTCGACCCCGACGACGAGTGACAGCGGGCCTGCCGGTAAATGGAGCGCGGGCCCCTGCACATAGCCTGTGATCACCTGCTCTTGGATGGTCACGTTGCGCGTCACGGGGGCGTTTACCCAGTCGGCGGCAGCGGGCGTGATGCTGTTGTTGCCGAAGACGTTGATGGGAACACAGCCCAGCGCAACGGCGACAGGATCGGCACAGACGATCTTGCCAGTGGTCGGCTCGACCACCGAGTCGAGGGCAAAGCGGAAGTTGTTCAGGTTGACCTGGCCGGCGGACACCTGGTCATCCGTGGTGCGCCCGTAGACGAAGGATGTGTCATAGGTCCATCCATCGATCGGCACGTCACCCTTTAGACCGAGCGCGGTGCGCAGCGTCTGTCGTTTGGCATCGTTGCCGCGATCCGCGATGTCGAGGAGGCGCTTACGGAACTGGAGGTAGCGGACCGGATCCGTCGGATTCGCCGCGTTGTAGGCGTTGATGGTGGCCACCACGGGCGCCAGCTCGGGCATGGTCTGCAGGTAGGCGTTCGTGATCGGCACGCCGATCGGCTCGCCAGTGGCAGGATCCGCGCCGCCGCCGTAGACGCTGCCCGCAAAAATGTTCGAGGCGAGTGCGAATGGCTCTATTTCCGACTGGGCGCGCGTAATTCCGTAGGTGATCTCGTTGTAGAAACGGTGGTGCTCCGTCAGATCGAAGTTCAGCACGGACGCAAGCAGCGTGCGGTTGAGGGGCGTCGAGATGCGTCGATAGGCATCGCGGTTGAAGCCGTCGAGGCGGCTGGAGAAGCCGTTCTTCAGCGTGTTGTCCGGGTGGAACGTGAAGACGTTGTCAATTCCCGCCGGGCTGCCCGCGCACGCGGCGGCGTTCGCATTGGTTGCGTTCGTGCATATGTCGGCGTACTCGAAGCGTCCCTGCGGTGCGAAGCTGCTGTATGCGGGCTTGGTCAGGGTGCCGGTTCCAGTCAGGTTCACCGCCTGATCGACGGACGAGAATGCGCGCTGGCTCGAGCGCAGCCCCTCGTCCTTGTCGTAGCTGAGGTTCAGCATCAAGTGGCCGCGGCCCGCAGCGAAGGGCTGCCCGAACGTCAGCGCCCCGACGTAGCGCGCCGAGTCGCCGTGGTCAGTCGCACCTCCTTGAAAACGGGTGCGGATCCCCTCGAATTTGTCCTGGTAGATCACGTTGACCACGCCCGCCACGGCGTCCGAACCGTAGACCGCCGAAGCGCCGCCCGTGATGATCTCGACGTGATCGATGAAATCGGTCGGGATCATGTTGAAATCGACCTCGGAGTTGCCCGCGACGCCCGGCGTGAACCGCCGGCCGTTCACCAGCACCAGCGTGCGCTGATCGCCAAGATTGCGCAGGTTGATGGTGTTGACGCCGGAGTCGGCTACCAGAAAGTTGCTGTTGGTCGTGCTCAGGGCCGACGTGCCGACCGAAGGCAGCTCGCGCAGAATGTCCGAGACGTTCGGGGCGCCGTTGTTCTGGATCATCTGCTCGCTGAGTATCGTCACCGGGACAGGGGATTCGAGCTCCGGGGTGGCGATGCGGCTGCCGGTAACCACGACGGTCTGGAGCGTCGCGTCGGTGCGGGTGGCCTCCTGGGCGGGACTCTGCGCGACCCCGAGTACGGCTGCGCTGACGGCTGCCAGCGAGAGGAGAGACACGCGCTTCAGCGCGTGTGCTATACGGCGCTTGCTGATCATGATTTCCTCCGCGAACGGCCCTGCCGTTGCCCTGAGTTGTTCTAAAGCGGAGGCTGTCAGTACTTCGCCCCCTTAGGTTGCACCTGCTGCCACGACTGCCCGGAACTCTCGAGACCCTTGGGCGTTTTCGTGTGTCGCGGATACTACCAACGTCACGATCGCGGCGAAATACCATGTTGCGCGAAACGCACGGCTGCGGGAACGCAGATGACCGTTCCCGCACAGATTCACCGGGTGGTCTCAGCGAGGTGGGCTCCAGGAGACCAGATCTCCTACCCGCACCCCCAGCTTCGCCGCCTCACCGCCCTTGAGCTCCAGCACGGCGCTGACGGGCCGGTCGGAGCTGAGGCTGTCGAGCTTGAACGGCTGGGCGTGCTCGATGGTCTTGATGATGTGCCCATCCGTGCCGATGAACACCATGTCGAGCTCTATGTAGGTGTTCTTCATCCAGAAGTTCGCCACGCGCGGCGGATCCTGCGGAAACAGCATTCCCTGCGTGCCGGGCAGGTCACGCACGAACATGAGGCCCTGCTGCTGCCGCTCGGGGGTGTCTGCGATCCAGACCTCGAATCGATGACTCTGCGCATCGTTCTTCTTGGGGTGGTGACCGCTCTTTGCTGCGGGGGTGATCTCGAGCGTTGTGCGCGGGAACGTGGCGAGGTCCTGCACCGACTGCGACTGCGCGGAACAGACCGCCACCGGCAGCACGACGAGTGACAACACCAGCAACAGGGCGCTCAACCCCGTGCGGGCGCGGCTCAAACTATCGTCGTGGCTGCTCATCCGCGAACACCGCCCTTCCCGCGAAGTCAAAGCTGCTGACCAGGATCCGCTCGTTGCCAGTGAGGGCGCTCGCGGGGGAAACGCAGAAGCCGCGCGCGACGACACGGTACGAGCGAATGGGTCCACCGAGTGCGCCAAGCCGTTCCTGACTCAGCTCGTCCACGGTACATCGATCCTCGCCGCGCGTGGCGAACAGACGTTGCTCGCCTTCGAAGATTACAGTGAGATTCGTCGGCAGCGCGCGCCCTGGGCGGCCTTCCTGCGCCGAGCCGACGCCAAATACCATGCGCAGCCGGCGGCCATCCGAGTGCAGCGGGCCCGCGAAGCTCACGCGAATGCCGCTGCCGTCCGGGCGCGGCCCGCCGTCGCACTCGATCTCGGTGTCGTGCCAGTCAATGTCGAGATTGAGCGCGCCACGGATGCGAGCACGCAGGTATCCGTTACCGTTTTGCAGGCAACCCTTTGCGCGCGGGATGGCAGTGTGCGCCGCAGATTGCGGCACGGAAGCCTCCGACACGCCCGCTCGCGGTTCGGTACTCGCCCCCGGCATTGCCGCGGAGACACTTAAAGCGCCCAGTGCGGCGACGTAACTACGACGCATGCCGTGAGTGTACCGTGAGCAGCGCTCGCGCCGCGCCGCGTGAGTCGAGCGCAGCCACCCACCGGACCCCACGAAAATGACATTAGGCTCCTGGCTCCACGAGCAATACCTTCGCCAGTCGGACATGCGCCCGGGCGATGCCGCGTGCGGCATGCATCAGAACCGTGAGCACGACGACCCCCACCATCAGCATCAAGAGCGACCCGATTAGCGAGCCTGTCGAGAAGCCCGTCCAGTGATGTCCCCAGTGGTGATGCCAATGAAATTCGAACCAGGAAGAATCCTCTCCGAGCCATCCCAGACGCTCAGCGATCAGGACGAATGGAGCAGCGGCGAGTTTGAGGCCGACTGACAGTCCCACCGTCGCAATGACGAAGTAAATGATCCCCAGCGGCAGCATGATCAGGAAGTACAGCAGCGTGGTCCACGTCCGTGCATCTGCCAGCATGCTACCGATGCGTGACCACCAACTTGCTGGCGGCCCCGGATGGACCGGTCTGCGCGGCATGCGTTCGCCGGTGATTGCCTCGAGGAGGCGTCCTTCCCCGAGGGAGATCACGCGCGCGATGCCGACGAACGCCAGAAAGAACGGCACTCCGATGATGAGTATCGCAAGACCGGCCGACAGCGAAAGACCCGTGACGACGAACGTGAAGTAAGCGATTCCGGTCGCGAGGGTGAGCAACATATAAAAGAGCGACAGATACGCGCGCGGGTCGAGAAAAACGCCAAAGAACCGCTGCGCGCCGCTCACGTGCTCTGCAGCTGCCGGTGCCGGAGTCTTCAGCGCTGCTTTCACCTTTACTTCGGTGTCGCGGTAAGCGGCCGCTACCTCGTCCGGGGCGCCATACGTGCTCGCAATGAGCTCGAGCACGTCGGCCTCCGACTTGTCCGGATGGGCCGCGACTTCCGCCCGCAGGTATTCCTCGGCGTCGTACAGCGCGTCCTGGATCAGCGCGGGATCCTCTCCTTCCAGAGCGGCGCGCAGTTGTTTCAGGTAGTCGTCGATCGAACGCGGCGCGTTGGAGCTCATAGCGGGGTTCCTTCGGTGAAGCGATTGACGAAGTCCCGGGTCTGCCGCCAGATGCGGCCCCATTCCTTGAGCACGTCACGGCCTTCGTCGGTGATTCGGTAGTAGCGCCGGGGCGGTCCGGCGTAGGAGGGCACTACGCGGCTCGTCAGCAGACCGGCCGCACTCAGAGCCCGCAGCACCGGGTAGATCGTGCCTTCCTTGAACAGAGCATCCCCTGCGCTCGCCTTCTGCAGGCGCTTGGCAATCTCGTACCCGTAGAGGTCTTCACTGCTGGCCGCCAGCACGGCCAGCAGCACGAGGGCCACGAGGCCGCCATTGAGGTCTTTCTGGAACTTGCGGGCCTGGCTATCCTCCACAGGACAGTACTATATAGTAGATAGTACTACCTATCAAATAATATAATGAAGTCGAGGCTAGCAGACGGTGGCCTGCCGAAAGGGCCGTCCGGTAGACTGCGCCTCCTTAGTTTTCCGGGAAAAAGTAAAAAGTGATGCGCAATCCGTTGCTCGAAGTCACCGCGGTGATCCCGGAGAAGCTGGCTCGGCTGCCCGAGCTGGCAGGCAACCTGTTCTTCGGGTGGCACCGGCCGAGCCGGGCGCTGTTCGAGGATCTCGAGCCGGAGCTGTGGAAACAGACAGGCGGCAATCCCCGTCTCATGCTTCGCAGCGTCAGCCAGGCGACGCTGGACCGTGCCGCGCAGGACCCGGTCTATACCGCGCGCTACGCGCAGGCGCTCAATACCCTCGATGCCTATCTCTCGGCTGCCGCGCCGACATCGGACGAGCCCCTGATTGCGTACTTCTGTGCCGAGTACGGCTTTCATGAGAGTTTCCCGATCTACTCGGGAGGTCTGGGCGTCCTGGCCGGCGACTACTGCAAGGCTGCGAGCGACGAGCGGGCCAATTTCGTAGCAGTGGGACTGCTGTACGGACAGGGGTACTTCACGCAGACCGTCGACAACGACGGCGTCCAGCATGCCGAGTATCGTGAACGGGACCCACGAGACGTACCCGTAGAGCCGGCGCGCAGAGGCGACGGCGAGTGGGTCAGGGTCACCGTGCGCATCGCCGGCCGCGAGGTCGTGGCGCGCCTCTGGAAGGCGCAAGCCGGGCGCGTCCCGGTCTATCTCCTCGACACGAACTGCCCCGAGAACGCGCCCTCGGACCGGGATATCACGCACCGCTTGTACGGTGGAGA
>VBNY01000276.1 GCA_005877705.1 Gammaproteobacteria bacterium | reverse complement strand
CCGCAGGCTGCCACTTCCAGCCGCACCTGGTAGTCCCGCGGCGGCGGCAGAGTCGCTTCAGCAAGCTGCAGCGCCGTGGCGGGCGCAAGCAGGCGCATCGCTTTCATACATCATGCCGCGGGCTTGGCCATCTGCGGCTTCGCCGCAGGAGCAGGCGGCACGACGACGCCGCAGGTGATGATCATCTTCAGTGCGGCATCGACCGACATGTCGAGCTCGATTACCTGACTCTTCGGTACGATGACCAGGTAGCCCGAGGTCGCATTCAGCGCCGCGGAAATGTACACGGCGACGTGCGGCGCGCCCGTCTTCTGGCTGACTTCGGGGACATCCTCGGCAGTCAGGAAACCGACGCTCCAGGCGCCGGCACGCGGATACTCCACCATCACGACTTTGCGAAACGAGCTCGACTGCGAGAACACACTCTCGGTGAAGCTCTTCACGCCGCCGTAGACGCTGCGCACGACGGGAATGCGATTGAGCAGCTCCTCGCCGTAAACGATCAGGCGGCGTCCGATCAAGTTCGTGACCAGAAGCCCCGTCAGCAGCAGCATCGCGAGCGCAAACACCGCCCCGAGACCCGGTAACGCGAAACCGACGAGCCTCTCGGGCCGGTAAGCGGGCGGCAGCAGCAGCAGCGTCTGATCCATGAGGTGCAACATGAAGCTCACCACCCAGATGGTGGCAAGGATCGGCAGCCACACGAGCACGCCGGCGACCAGATAGCGCCGCACGCTCCACTTTCTCAAGAGCGCCGTCCTTTGCGGGCACGCTTCGCCCTAGTCGCCCTTGCCGGCTTGCCTTTCGGCTTGGAGGAAGCCGAGCGCACGGCGGGCTTGCCCGCGGACACCGCGACGCTCTTACGCTTCGGCTCGGCAGGCACCGCGGCCGGCGTCGGCGCTTCGGCAGGTTTGGCCTCTTTCGCCTCGGGCTTCGCTTCGGCCTTCGACTCCTCCTTGTCGGCGCCCGCGAGGTTGCGCTTGGTTTCCTTGTCGGACTTGAAGTCCGTCTCGTACCAACCGCCGCCCTTGAGGCGGAAGACCGGCGCCGACAGCAGCTTCTTCAGCGCGCTCTTGCCGCAGGAAGGGCACTTCGCGAGAGGCGCATCCGTGATCTTCTGCATCACCTCCATGTAGAACTTGCAGCTCTGGCACTCGTATTCGTAGACAGGCATGGCTTTGTTGTCGGTTTGCGTGTGTCGTGCTGACGATTATAACGGAGCCGCGCGCCACCCCCGTCAGGCCTTCGAGAACACCAGCTGCGCGTCGCGGACGCTGACGCGTATCCGGTCGCCCGGCGCAAACTCCCCCTGCAGGATCTTCTGCGCCAGCGGGTTCTCGACCTGCTGCTGGATGGCGCGCTTCAGCGGCCGCGCCCCGTACACCGGGTCGAAGCCCGCCTCCCCCAGCAGATCGCGGGCCGCATCGTCGAGCACGACGTCCATGTTGCGCTCCTGCAGCCGCTTGCGCAGATAGACGAGCTGGATGTCCACGATCGCCCGGATCTGCTGCGTGCCGAGCGGATGGAACACGACGATATCGTCGATCCGGTTGATGAACTCCGGCCGGAAGCTCTGCTGCACGATCTCCATGACCGCACTCTTCATGCGCGCGTAGTTCTTCTCCCCGCCGTACTCCTGGATGACCTGGGAGCCGAGGTTGGAGGTCATGATGATGACGGTGTTGCGGAAGTTGACCGTGCGGCCCTGACCGTCGGTGAGTCGCCCGTCATCCAACACCTGCAGCAGCACGTTGAACACGTCCGGGTGAGCCTTCTCCACTTCATCGAGAAGGATGACGGAGTAGGGCCGCCGACGGACCGCTTCGGTGAGATACCCGCCCTCCTCATAGCCGACATAGCCGGGAGGCGCACCGATGAGCCGGGCCACGGAGTGCTTCTCCATGAACTCGGACATGTCGATGCGGATCATGGCCTCCTCGGTATCGAACAGGAACTCGGCGAGCGCCTTGCAGAGCTCGGTCTTGCCGACGCCCGTCGGGCCGAGGAACAGAAACGAGCCGTTGGGCCGCCGCGGATCGGACAGACCCGCCCGTGTGCGGCGGATCGCGTTCGACACGATGCGCAGCGCCTCATCCTGCCCCACCACGCGCTTGGCGAGCGCCTCTTCCAGGCGCAGCAGCTTTTCCTTCTCGCCCTCGAGCATCTTCGCTACCGGGATGCCGGTCCACTTGGAGACGACCTCGGCGATCTCCTCTTCGGTCACCTTGTTGCGCACCAGCCGCGGCGCCTTCTCTTCGGCCGCCATCGCCTGCGCCAGGCGCTTCTCCAGCTCGGGAATCCGGCCGTACTGCAGCTCTGCCATGCGCCCGAGACTGCTCGCGCGGCGCGCGGTGTCGAGCTCGAGGCGTGCGCGATCGAGCTCCTCGCGAATCTGCGCCGCGCCCTGCAGTGTCGCCTTCTCGGCCTTCCACACCTCCTCGAGATCGGAGTATTCCTTCTCGAGACCGCGCAGGGTCTCCTGCAGCGTGGCGAGGCGTTTTCGCGACGCCTCATCCTGCTCCTTCTTCAGCGCCTCCTGTTCAATCTTGAGTTGGATGATGCGCCGCTCGAGCCGATCCAGCGCCTCGGGCTTCGAGTCGATCTCCATGCGGATGCGCGCGGCGGCCTCGTCGATGAGGTCGATAGCCTTGTCGGGGAGCTGCCGGTCGGTGATGTAGCGATGCGAGAGCGTGGCCGCGGCGACGATCGCAGGGTCGGTGATATCGACGCCGTGATGCACTTCGTAGCGCTCCTGCAGGCCGCGCAGGATCGCGATCGTGTCCTCGACCGAGGGCTCGTCCACGAGCACTTTCTGGAAGCGCCGCTCGAGAGCGGCATCCTTCTCGAGGTACCTGCGGTACTCATCGAGCGTGGTCGCGCCGACGCAATGCAGCTCGCCGCGCGCGAGCGCGGGCTTGAGCATGTTGCCGGCATCCATCGCGCCTTCGGCCTTGCCGGCGCCCACCATGGTGTGCAGCTCGTCGATGAACAGGATGATCTGGCCCTCCTGCTTGGCGAGGTCGCTGAGCACCGCCTTCAAGCGCTCCTCGAATTCGCCGCGGAACTTGGCTCCGGCGATCAGGGCACCCATGTCGAGCGCCAGGATGCGCTTGTTCTTCAGCCCTTCGGGCACTTCGCCGTTGACGATGCGCTGTGCCAATCCTTCGACGATCGCCGTCTTGCCGACACCGGGCTCGCCGATCAGCACCGGGTTGTTCTTCGTGCGCCGCTGCAGGACCTGGATCGTGCGGCGGATCTCATCGTCGCGGCCGATCACCGGATCGAGCTTGCCGGAGGCGGCGCGCGCCGTCAGGTCGATCGTGTACTTCTCGAGGGCCTGGCGGCTCTCCTCGGCGTTGGGATCGGCCACTTTCTCCCCACCGCGCACTTCGTCGATCGCCTTCTCGACCGCGCCGCGCACGATGCCGGCCTCCTTGAAGATGCGCGCGAGCGTGCGGTCCTCGAAAGCCGCGAGCACGAACAGCTCGCTCGAGATGAACTGGTCGCCCCGCTGCTGGGCCAGCTTGTCCGTGAGGTTGAGCACCCGGTTGAGATCATTCGAGACGTGGACGTCGCCGGGGGTGCCCTCGACCTTGGGCGATCTGTCGAGCAGCGCACCGAGCTCCGCGCGCAGCTTGTTGACGTCCGCGCCAGCCTTCAGCAGCAACGGGCGCACGGAGCCGCCCTGGCTGTCGAGCAGAGCCAGCATGACGTGAGCCGGCTCGAGGAGTTGGTGATCGCGGCCGAGCGCAATCGACTGGGCATCGGCCAGCGCCTGCTGGAACCGGCTAGTGAGTTTGTCCATCCGCATGAGAGCACCTTAAGCTTTCTGCTGAAAGTCGCCTACGGCGCTTTCAGCCCGCGGCCAAAAGGCGTGACTTTTGCCCGCTAGGGTCCGGAGTCTGGATAGCGGCGGTTGTGGGGGCAAACCGCCATAGGTTCAAGAGGCTACGCGCTAGCCTGCCCGTGCGCGTAAGCCTACTCGTGCGCCAAGCTTTGCGCCCACGCGATGATACCCACACCCAGGGCGATCAGGATCACCTGACCGAGGCTGGTGCGCGGATCGGCGCGCCGGTGCAGGCCCGGGATCAGGCCGGCGACCGCGATGTAGAGAAAGCCGGCGGCGGCCACTGCCAAGGCATAGGGCAAGGCTCCCATCGCCCTCTGCAGCCCGAAGTAGGCAATGATCCCCCCGACCACCGACGCCAGGCCGGTGGCGAGGTTCAGAACCAGGGCACGGACCCGCGACAGGCCGGCATTAACCAGGATCGCGAAGTCTCCCACCCGGTGCGGAATCTCGTGCGCTGCGACGGCGAA
>VBNY01000275.1:9451-10374 GCA_005877705.1 Gammaproteobacteria bacterium | reverse complement strand
AGCGGGAAGCGCGACTCGAGGATCAGCCGCTGATTCTCCCCGTCGGCGTCCGCGACGATGAGCTGATAATGCTGCTCCGGCGGCTGGCCATCGACGGCAACGTAGGCGATGCGGGTGGCAAAGGCGCCGCGGATACCGAGAATCTTCTCGTAGATCACGTCGCTTACACGGTGCGCCGCGTTGCGTAACGCGCTCGGCACTCCCGTGAAACGTTGGTGTGCGACATGCTCGCCGGTAAGTGCATTGAGCAGCTCGAAGTCCACGGCAAGCTCGCCGGCGCCGGCGGGTGTTACCCGGCCAACTACCACGTAGTCGCTACCGGCGCTCTTCCAATCGGCAAGCACGACGCCGGCCGCCGTTGTCGGCGTCGCCGGCATGCGTTCGCGCTGCAGAGCGCGAAAACGGCCGCTGCCTTGGAGATCGTGTTGAATGACCTGCGCAACGTCCAAGCCGCCGTCAGCCGGCACCGCGCGGGCAAAGGGCACCACTGCGATCGGCACCGGATCGGTGACACCGGAGGTGATCTCGATCTTCAGTTGCGCCAGTACGGGCCAGGCGGCACAGGTTGCGATGGCGGCGGCCGCCGGCAGGCGCCGCAGGATGCGCGATGCTCTCTCGGTTGATTTCATCTCGTGCCGCTTTATAAAGGCTCACTGTCAGTCGGGCTTGAACGTGATGACCAGGTTGCGCTCGAATAAAGTGGGGTCCGGGGGAGGCGGCAACGGGGAGGCGCGATACGCGGCCGCTTCGATCGACTCGCGTACCGCCTGATCGCCGTTGCAAGTCCCGATGCGCACGCTCGTCACCTCTCCCCCAGGCACCTGCGTTACATACAACACACATTCGGTTCCCTGGCGCGCGGACGGCGGGCGCAGCCACGCCCGCTGGATGCGGGCGGTGATCTGCGACTCCCAGTTCGCGAG
>VBNY01000275.1:3394-9431 GCA_005877705.1 Gammaproteobacteria bacterium | reverse complement strand
TGGCGCTCGGTCCGGTCCCGCTCATCCGCCTCCCGCTTCACCTTCTCTTCGGCGCGCTTCTTGGCCTCGGCCGCCTCGCGCGCTTTGCGCTCTGTATCGGCGCGCTCTTGCGCCAGCCGCGCCTCGTCCGCCTTGCGCTGCTCCTCGGCCTGCTTCTCTTCGGCCGCTTTCTGTGCCTCGCGCTCGGCTTGCTCCTTCTGCTCCTTCAGCGCTTGCTCGCGTTTCGCACGCTCCTCCGGCGTCGGCTCCGGCGGCCCGACCGGCTCCACCTGCGGCTGCGCTGGCGGCGGGGGCGCAGGTGCCGGCGGCGGCTGCGGGGGCTGTCGGACAGCACCAGGCACACTGCGCGCATCCACGACCGTCGCTTCAATCGCGAGAGTGGGCTTCGGAGGCTGCGACTCGCGGAAAATCAACCAGCCGTACACCAGCACGCCGACCAGCACCCCATGCAACAGCAGGGATAATACAATCGACAGCCATCGATCGCTCGCTCGCTCGGCCATCGCGCTTGAGGCGTCCCGTCAGCTGCCGTGTCGCGGCGGCTGCGGCAGCGGATCGGTGATAAAGCCGGCCTTCCTCGCGCTCGCTTGCTGCAGGATCACCATTGCCTGCACCACACGCCCATAGGCAACCGGGGTGTCGGCCTACACGAGCACCGCCAGCTCCGGATTCCTGCGCAGCGCGGCCGTGGCACGCGCGGCGACGGTCTGCGGATCGAGCACCGCTCGCGGATTACCCCCGATGTTCAGATACAGCCGTCCCTCGCGATCAATCGACAGTACGAGCGGCATCGCGTTTTTGAGCATTTGCGGATCGAGAGGTTCCGCACCGGCCTTCGGCAGATCGACCTTCACCCCCTGGGTGAGCAGCGGCGCCGTGATCATGAAGATGATCAACAGCACGAGCATGACGTCGATGTACGGCACGACGTTGATCTCGCCCATGAGACGGCGTCCACGTGAGACTTGCGCCATACTCAGGTGCTCCTAACTCGCGTGGCCGACGCCTGCGGTGGTGACCGACGGACTGCCGCCGCGCGCGGCGTGTCGCTGCAGGATCGTGGAGAACTCCTCTGTGAACGCATCGAAGCGCATCTCGAGACGGGTGACTTGGTCGGCGAAGCGGTTGTAGGCAACCACCGCGGGAATTGCGGCAAACAGTCCGATCGCCGTGGCAACGAGCGCCTCGGAGATCCCCGGCGCTACCATCGCGAGCGTCGCCTGCTGGACGTTGCCGAGCGATGAGAACGCGCTCATGATTCCCCAAACCGTCCCGAACAACCCGACGTAGGGGCTCGTGGAGCCCACGGTCGCGAGCGTCGCCAGGCTGTGCTCGAGGCGGTCGATCTCCTTCAACTGCGCGACGCGCATCGCGCGGCGGGAGCCCTCGAGCATCTGGTCCGTGGGCGTTCCGCCCTGTTGGCGCAACCGTGCGAACTCGCGAAAGCCGAACTCGAACATGCTCGCCATGCCGGTGGCCCCGCCACGCGACTCGATGGCCCGATACAGTTGCGCGAGATCGCCCCCTGACCAGAAGTTGTTCTCAAACTGTTCGGCTTCGCGGCGCGCACGCCCGATCACGAGCCGCTTGCGGAAGATGATCGCCCACGAGGACAGCGAGGCGAGCAGCAGGATCGCAATGACGATCTGCACCGGGACGCTCGCCTGCACGATGAGGCGGATGATCGAAAGCTGGTCATTCATAGTTTTTTGGCTGAAAGTCGCCTGCGGTGAGGAAATCCGGCAGCCTTTTCGGCCGCAGCGTGCGCGCATCCACGCATGCAACCCGCACGTTCGCCTCGACCAGGAGCCGCTCGCCGGCCGGCGCCTCCTGCTCGCTCCGGTAGATCCGCTGCGCGAACCGCAGCGTCGCTGCGCCTTCGCCCTGGGGCTCGCAAGTGACCGTGAGCTCATCGTCCAGCCGCGCCGGCCGCCGGTACTCGACAGTAAGGCTCACGACCGTGAAGACGATGCCCGGCTCGCGGGCGAGGCTCTGCTGCGAGTACCCCAGCGAGCGCAGCCACTCGGTGCGCGCCCGCTCCAGGAAGCGCAGATAGTTCGCATAGTAGACCACGCCGCCGCCGTCCGTGTCTTCCCAGTACACGCGCGCCGGCCACGAGAAAACGCTCACCGCTCGTCCTCGAACAACTGCAGCGTGGCGGCGGCGCGCTCGGGCGGCTTGATCCCGAAATGCAGATAGGAAGCGCGCGTGACCATGCGGCCGCGGGCGGTGCGCACCAGAAATCCCTGCTGGATGAGAAACGGCTCGATGACATCCTCGAGCGTGTCGCGCTCCTCTCCGATCGCGGCGGCGATGCTGTCGATGCCAACCGGTCCGCCCTCGAACCTCTCGATGATCGTCGTCAGCAGCTTGCGGTCCAGCGTGTCGAACCCCAGCGGGTCCACTTCGAGCAGGTCGAGCGCGGCATCCGCGATCCGCTCGTCGATCCGCCCGTCCGCTTTGACCTGCGTGTAATCGCGCACTCGGCGCAGCAGCCGGTTGGTGATGCGCGGCGTGCCGCGCGAGCGCTGCGCGATCCGACGCGCTCCGCCCTCATCGATCGGCACGCCGAGAATGGATGCGGAGCGCTTCACGATGCGCTCGAGATCCTCCACGCCATAGAACTCGAGCCGCTGGACTATTCCGAAGCGGTCGCGCAGCGGTGAGGTCAGGAGCCCCGCCCGCGTCGTCGCGCCCACCAGCGTGAACGGCGGCAGATTGAGCTTGATCGAGCGGGCCGCAGGACCTTCGCCGATCATGATATCGAGCTGATAGTCCTCCATCGCCGGGTACAGCACCTCCTCGACCACCGGGGAGAGTCGATGGATCTCATCGACGAACAGCACATCGCGCGGCTGCAGGTTGGTGAGGATTGCCGCCAGATCGCCGGGCCGCTCGAGCACCGGACCTGCGCTCTGGCGCAGGCTCACGCCGAGCTCGGCCGCGATGATGTGCGCGAGTGTCGTCTTACCGAGCCCCGGCGGCCCGAAGATCAGCACGTGATCGAGCGCCTCCCCGCGCTGGCGGGCCGCGGTGACGAAGATCTCCAGCTGCGCCTTCACTTGCGGCTGACCGACGTACTCCTGCAGGCGCCGCGGACGGATGGCGCGCTCGACGGCCTCCTCCTCCCCGCTTGCGACCCCGCTAGTGATTCGCTCCGCTTCCACTGGCCTCTTACTCCCGCACGGCGCCTTGCAGCGCCCGCCGGATCAATTCTTCAGTCGAGTGTGTACCGGGACCGGCCGCCTTCAGCAAGCGTGTCGCCTCCGCCGGACGGTATCCGAGGGCGATCAGCGCACCGTACGCCTCGGTCTCCGGGTTCGAGCCGTCGCTCACTGCCAGGGTACCGGAGGCTGCCTCGGGACGCGTGATGCGATCGCGCATCTCCACGACCAGGCGCTCGGCCGTCTTGCGGCCGATTCCGGGCACTCGGGTCAGCGCCGTGATGTCCTCGCTCTGTACGCATTGCGCGAAGGCGGCAACGCTGATACCTGACAGCAGCGCCAGGGCAATTTTCGGCCCGACGCCTGAGACCTTGATCAGACTGCGGAACAAGCGCCGCTCGTCCTCCGTGGCGAATGCGTAGAGCACATGCGCGTCCTCCCGCACGACCAGATGCGTGAGCAGATGCACCTCCTGACCGACGGGCGGCAGGTGGTAGAACGTCGACATCGGAGCCTCGAGCTCGTAACCGAGCCCGCCAACGTCCACCATGAGCTGCGGAGGCGTCTTGGAAGCGATCCGGCCGCGCACTGACCCAATCATGTGCGCATGCGCCTCACGCGACCGGCTTCACAGCCGACTCGTGCGCGAGGGCGAGCAGGCGGCGGGCGTGCGCATGACACACGGCGACGGCGAGCGCATCCGAGGCGTCCGGTCCGATCCGCTCCTTGAGGCCCAAGAGTGTCCTGATCATGTGAGCCACCTGGAGCTTCTCGGCCGCTCCGTACCCAACGAGGGCGAGCTTGATCGCACGCGGCGCGTACTCAAACACAGGCAGACCCGGCGGCACCGCGCACAGCGCCGCCCCGCGCGCTTGTCCGAGCTTCAGCGCACTCGCCACGTTGCGATTGACGAACACGCGTTCCACCGCGACCTCACCCGGACTGTGCTCGGCAATGAGCGCCTGTAGACCCTCGAAAATCATGCGCAGGCGCTCCGCCGCCGCGGCCGCTGCCACATTGAGGCAGCCGTGTGCGATGTGTACGTATCCGGCTCCTCGACACTCGATAACGCCGAAGCCGGTGCGGCGCGAGCCCGGGTCGAGACCCAGGATGCGCAACGTCGTGGCCGGCACGAGGCGCGCGGCCGCCGTCCCCGGATCAAATGCGCGCCACGACCTCGTCCGATATCTCGACATTCGAATAAACGTTCCGTACTGCTTCCAGAGCTTCCAGAGCCTCGAGCAAATGCCCTCGGCGGTCGCCGGTGCGAACCCGCGACCGGCCAGGATGGCACGCACCGCTTCGAACTCGGCCGGATCGGCCAGCACTTCGATGGAGCTGTCTGCGTTGGTGACGACGTCTTCGGCACCAGCCTCGAGCGCTGCCTGCATGAGACGCTCCTGGTCAGTCCCCGCGGGATAGGTCATCAGCCCCACCCAGTTGAACAAGTAACTGACCGAGCGGTCCGCGCCGAGATTGCCCCCATATTTCGTGAACGCGCGGCGAATTTCGCTGCCGGTGCGGCCGCGGTTGTCGGTCACGCACTCGACCATTATCGCAGCCCCGCCGGGCCCATAGCCTTCGTAGCGAACCGTCTCGAATCCCTCCCCGGACGCGCGCGCCGGAAGCCGGTCGCGGTCGGCGCCCCGCTTCTTGGCGCGGCGCCGGATGTTGGCCCACTTGCTGTGACCTGGCATGAATTGAGCAGGCAATACAAAAGCACGAAGCTAAGCTTCGGCGCCGCTTGAGAAAACAGGCGGTATGATAGCCGTTATCCAGCGCCAACGACACGCAAAGTACCGCCCGTTCCGTGGAGACCAATCAACTCTGTCCGCCGGCGATCCGTGACTCGATCGTCAATGCCCGTCTGGCCCTCGGGCAAACCAGTCCGCTGGCGCCGTCCGATCTCGCCTTCGGAGGAGAGGCGGCCGAGGTCATGGGCGCGCTCACGCAAGACAGCGATCTGGCGAAGGCCGTGCTGGTGAGGCCGATCATCGGCCGGGCCGGGCTCACTGCCGAGCAACTCGCGGGCGTCGTCGGACCCCCGGCTACGGAGATCGCGCTCGCTTTGCTGCGACTCGGGGAGCTGGGGCTCCCGCGTGACTGGTCCCCCGCACGCGGCCTCGACACACGTCAGGCCGAGACGCTGCGCAAGATGTTGCTGGCGGTAGTCAGCGACCCGCGCCTCGTGGTTGCGCGGCTGGCGGAGCAGCTGGTCGGCCTGCGCCACGCGCGCGAGCTGCCGGCGCAAGAGCGGGAGCGTCTCGCGGTAGAGGCGCGGGCCATCTTCGCTCCTTTGGCGAATCGCCTCGGCGTGTGGCAGATCAAGTGGGAGCTGGAAGACCTCGCGTTTCGCTATCTGCAGCCGGACGAATATCGTCGCGTCGCCGCCGCGCTCAATGAGCGGCGTGCGGATCGCGAACGCTACATCGAAACGCTGTGCGCGACGCTGCGCGGGGAGCTGCTGACGGCGGGCGTCGACGCGGAGGTCTATGGGCGCCCCAAGCACATCTACAGCATCTACAAGAAGATGCAGCGCAAGCAGCTTGCCTTCGAGCAACTCTTTGACTTGCGCGCCGTGCGCGTAGTGGTGGCGTCGATTCCGGACTGCTACGCGGCGCTCGGTGTGGCCCATGGCCTGTGGCCCTACGTCGCCGGTGAGTTCGACGACTACATCGCGACTCCGAAGGACAACGGTTATCGCTCGATCCACACGGCCGTCATCGGGCCGCAGGGCAAGAGCGTCGAGGTGCAGATCCGCACGCGCCAGATGCACGAGCACGCGGAGCTCGGTGTCGCCGCCCACTGGACATACAAGGAGGGCGGTCCATCGAATGCGCAGTACCAACGCAAGATCGAGTGGCTGCGGCGGC
>VBNY01000275.1:0-3364 GCA_005877705.1 Gammaproteobacteria bacterium | reverse complement strand
GAGCTGTTCGAGGATCGAGTCTATGCGCTGACGCCCAAGGGTGAAGTCGTCGACCTGCCGCGCGCCGCGACGCCGCTCGACTTCGCCTACAGCATACATACTTCGCTCGGGCATCGATGTCGCGGCGCCAAGGTGAACGGCCGCATCGTGCCGCTCACCCACGCGCTGTCAAACGGCGAGATCGTGGAGATCATCACCGGGAAAAAGGAGGCGCCGAGCCGGGACTGGCTCGCACCCGAGCAGGGCTATCTGGTCTCCGCGCGCAACCGCGGCAAGGTGCGCGCCTGGTTCCGCAAACAGGATGTCGGCGACAACCGCAGCGCCGGCCGCGCCATCGCCGAGCGTGAGCTCGCCCGAATCGGCACCCGCCCCGAGCAGTTCGCCGCGCTCGTGCAGGAGCTGCAGGCGCGCGACGCGGATCATCTCTACCAACTTCTCGGCGAAGGCGAGATCACCGTCACGCAGCTCCTGCAAGCCGTCGCCAGGCTGTTCCAGCCGCCGCGGCCGGTAGTCCGCGCGGCACGCCCTGCCGCTCGCCGCCGCGGCTCGCCTGTTGAAATCGAAGGGGTGGGAGATCTGCCGACTACGCTGGCCCGCTGCTGCGCGCCGTTGCGGCCGCAGCCCATCATGGGATATGTGACGCTCGGGCGAGGTGTCACGATCCACCGCAGCGACTGCCCGAGCCTGGCACGCATGCGCGCCGTGAAACCCGATCGCGTCTTGAATGTCGAGTGGACGGCGGCGGATTCTGCCGGCCTCACGGTCGAGATCTCGGTCAATGCGTATGATCGCAGGGGCCTGGTGCGGGATGTGAGTGATCTGCTCGCGCTAGAGCGCCTGAGCATCGAGGCGATGACGACGACAACCGACCGGGCCGCCGGAACCGCCCACGTCCTCGTCACGGTGGCGGTCAACGACCTGGAGCAGCTCGCCCGCGTCCTGCGGCGTCTCGGCGGCGTGCCGAATGTGATGCAGGCGCGGCGGATAAGGTAGTTTATCGATTGATCGCGTCGATCGAGCGCTTGTCGACCGCCAGCGCCGCCTCGTGCAACGCCTCCGACAGGGTCGGGTGGGCATGGATCGTGCGCTGCAGATCCTCGCTGCTGGCCGAGTATTCCATGGCGAGCACCGCCTCCGCGATCAACTCGCTGGCCATTGGGCCGATGATGTGCACGCCCAGGATCTCGTCGTCGTCCTGCGCGGCGATGATCTTGGCGAAACCCTGCGCCTGCTCCATCGCGCGGGCGCGGGCGCTGGCGAGAAACGGGAACACGCCGAGCTTGTAGGCGCGGCCGCTCTTCTTCACCTCCTCTTCGGTGAGACCCACCCACGCAATCTCGGGAGCCGTGTAGATGACCGACGGCACGGTCTTGTAGTTGACCTCGGCGAAGCCGCCGGCGATCAGGTCAGCGACCATCGCACCCTCCTCCTTGCCCTTGTGAGCCAACATCGGGCCGCGCACGCAGTCGCCGACTGCCCATACCCCTTCCGCGCTCGTGCGGCACTGCTGATCCACCTTGATGAAGCCGCGCTCGTCCAGCTCGACACCCGTGCCGGCGGCCAGCAGGTCCTCGGTGTAGGGACGCCGGCCGATGGCGACCACCAACCGGTCGACGGTGACTTTCTGCTCGCCCTTCGCGTCCTCGTACGTCACGTCGACGGCTCCGCCGCTGACGCTCGCTCCGGTCACGTTGGCCGCCAGCCGGATGTCGAGACCGAGCTTCTTGAAGTGCCGCAAGCCTTCCTTCGCGAGCTGCTGGTCCGCCATCGCCAGGAAGTCGGGCAACGCCTCGAGCATCACGACCTCCGCGCCGAGGCGCCGCCAGACGCTGCCGAGCTCGACCCCGACCACGCCCGCGCCGATCACGCCGAGCCGCTTCGGTACCGCCTCGAAATCCAGAGCGCCCCATGAGTCGACGATGTGGGGCGACTTGAACGGCGCCGAGCGCAGCTCGATGGGCGCCGAGCCCGAAGCCAGCACCACGTGTTTTGCGGTCAGCTCGCGCCGTGTGCCGTCGTGCGCCACGAACTCGACGCGCCGACCCGAGAGCAGCTTGCCGTGGCCCTGCAGCGGGGTCACCGCGTTCGCCTTGAAGAGTGCCAGGATTCCCTGGGTCATCGTCTTGACGACACCGGCCTTGCGCTTCTGCATCTGCGCCAGATCGAGGCTCACGTTCGGCACGCGGATCCCGTGAACGGCAAACTCCTCGTGCACCCGGTGATACAACTCCGTGGACTCGAGCAGCGCCTTGGACGGAATGCAGCCGGCATTCAGGCAGGTGCCGCCGAAGGCCGGCGTGCCGTCGCGGTTCTTCCATTCATCGACGCAGGCGACGCTCAGCTTGTTCTGGCCGGCGCGGATGGCGGCCGGATAGCCGGCCGGGCCGCCGCCGATGACCACGACATCGAAAGAGTCGGACATGGAACGCTCCCCGTTTGGACGGCTGATGCGCGCGCTGCGAGCTCAAATCCCCAATAACATCCGGCCGGGATCCTCGAGAGACTCCTTCACCGCAACGAGGAACTGCACCGCCTCGCGCCCGTCGATGAGCCGGTGATCGTAGGTGACCGCGACATACATCATCGGCCGGATCACGATCTGGCCGCCCACGACCATGGGGCGCTCCTGGATCTTGTGCATGCCTAAGATCGCGCTCTGCGGAGCGTTGACGATCGGCGTCGACATCAGCGAGCCGAAGACCCCGCCGTTGGTGATCGTGAAGGTGCCGCCCGTGAGATCCTCGATGGCGATCGTGCCCTCGCGCGCCCGCTTGGCGTACTCCCCGACTTCCTTCTCGATGGTCGCGAAGCTCTTCACATCCGCATCGCGCACCACCGGCACCATCAGCCCGCGCTCTGTCGAGACTGCCACGCCGATGTCGTAGTACTCGTGGTAGATGATGTCGCTGCCGTCGACGGAGGCGTTGACGACCGGAAACTTCTTCAGCGCCTCGATCGAGGCCTTCACGAAAAACGACATGAACCCGAGCTTCACCCCGTGCTCCTTCTCGAAGCGATCCTTGTGCCGCGCGCGCAGCGCCTGCACTTCTGTCAGGTCCACCTCGTTGAACGAGGTGAGCAGCGCCTGGGTGGATTGCGCCTCGACGAGCCGCTGAGCGATGCGCTGGCGCAGCCGAGTCATGGGCACGCGCTGCTCGGTGCGCCCGGCTGCCGGCGTCGGACGGGCTGCCGGGGCAGGCGCTCGCGCCGCCGGCGCGGGCGGCGACGAGTCCGTTCGCGGCGCCGCCGCGGGAGCTGGCTGCTTCCTGCCGAGGAACTCGACGACGTCCGACTTCGTGAGCCGCCCATCCTTGCCCGAAGCCGGGATGGCAGCCGGATCGAGCCGGTTCTCCTCGACGAGGCG
>VBNY01000274.1:981-8140 GCA_005877705.1 Gammaproteobacteria bacterium | reverse complement strand
GCGTGGTCCCCGCGGAGCGCGCCATGCAGCTCGGCTTCTCGGGTCCGATGCTGCGTGGCTCAGGGATCGCCTGGGATCTGCGCAAGAAGCAGCCGTACGAGGTGTATGACCGGCTGGAGTTCGACATCCCGGTCGGCGTGCACGGCGACTGCTATGACCGCTATCTGGTGCGCATCGAGGAGATGCGCCAGTCAAACCGCCTCGTCCGCCAGTGCCTCGAGTGGTTGGCGAGCAACCCGGGCCCGGTGATGGTCGATGACCGCAAGGTGCGTGCGCCGCGCCGCGAGCGGATGAAGGACGACATGGAATCCCTCATCCATCATTTCAAGTTCTTCACGGAAGGCTACGAGGTGCCCGAGGGCGAGACGTACGCGGCGATCGAGGCGCCGAAGGGCGAGTTCGGCATCTATCTGATCTCCGACGGTGCCAACAAGCCTTACCGTCTCAAGTGCCGCGCGCCCGGCTTTCCGCACCTGGCGGCGCTCGAGGAAATGTGCCGGGGCCACATGCTCGCGGACGTCGTCGCGGTGATCGGCACTCAGGACATCGTGTTCGGGGAAATCGACCGTTGAGCACCGACACCAAGACCGGCGCCGGGGGTGCACGCGGCGCCGACAGCAAGCTGGAGCTGCTGGCGGAGCACACCCGCGGGGAAATCGATCACTGGGTCGCGAAGTTCCCGCCCGGGCGGCAGCGCTCCGCGTGCATCGCGGCGCTGCGCGCGGCGCAGGAGCAGAACCACGGGTTCCTGACTGGCGCGCTGCTGGATGCGGTGGCCGAGTACCTGAAACTGCCGCCGATCCAGGTGTACGAGGTCGCCAGTTTCTACTCGATGTTCGAGACCCATCCCTGCGGCCGCCACCACGTCAGCATCTGCACCAACATCTCCTGCATGCTGAACGGCGCCGAGGAGCTGGTCGCGCACGCGCAGAAAAAGCTCGGCATCAAGCTCAACGAGAGCACCCCCGACGGGCGCATTTTCCTCAAGCAGGAGGAGGAATGCCTGGCCGCGTGCACCGGTGCGCCGATGATGATGGTGGATCACGTGTACCACGAGCATCTCACCCCGGAAACACTAGACAAGGTTCTGGATGATCTGAAATGACACAGATCACCCCGGCGCGCTTCGCGCCGCCATATGTACGGGGTCGCTTCGACCCCGCGGAGAGGTCGGCCGCAGGCCGTGGATAACCCGTGAGCGCCTACGACGACAAGCTGAACCTGGTGGTGTTCGAGCCGTTGCGGCTCGAGCGCTCGTGGACTCTCGACACCTACCGCAGCATCGGCGGCTACCAGGTGTGGCAGCGGCTGCTCGGGGAGAAGCCGCCGCGCGAGCAGATCATCGAGGCGGTGAAGGCCTCCGGCCTGCGCGGGCGCGGCGGCGCCGGTTTCCCCACCGGCACCAAGTGGAGCTTCATGCCGCGCAATTCGCCGGTGCAGAAGTACCTGGTGTGCAACTCGGATGAGAGCGAGCCCGGCACCTGTCACGACCGCGACATCCTCAGGTACAACCCGCACGCTCTGATCGAAGGCCTCGCCATCGCCGGCTACGCCACCAACAGCACGGTGGCCTACAACTACATCCGCGGTGAATTCCTCGGCGAGCCGGTGCCGCGCTTCGAGGCGGCGCTCGCCGAAGCCTATGCGGCGGGGCTGCTCGGCAAGAACGTGCGCGGCAGCGGGGTGGATTTCGATCTCTACACTTTCATAGGCGCGGGCGCCTACATCTGCGGGGAGGAGACCGCGCTGCTCGATTCGCTCGAGGGCAAGCCCGGCAAGCCGCGCTTCAAGCCGCCGTTCCCCGCGAATTTCGGCCTGTACGGCGCGCCGACCACGGTCAACAACACGCTGAGCGTCGCTTCCGTGCCGACGATCCTGCGCAAGGGTCCGGCTGGGTTCGCCGCCCTTGGGCCGCCGAACTCCGGCGGCACCGTGATTTACTCCGTCTCCGGACACGTGGAGAAGCCGCGCAACATCGAGTTGCCGTTGGGGATTCCGTTCGCGGATCTGCTGGCGCTGTGCGGCGGCGTCCGCTCGGGACGCAAGCTCAAGGCGGTGATACCCGGTGGAGTTTCGGTGCCGGTGGTGCCCGGGGAGACCATGCTGAAAACCAACATGGACTACGACTCGGTGAAGGCCGCCGGCTCGGCGCTCGGCACCGGTGCGGCCATCGTCATGGACGAGACCACCTGCATGGTGCGCGTGCTGGAGCGTATTTCGCGCTTCTACATGGCGGAGTCCTGCGGACAGTGCACACCGTGCCGCGAAGGCACCGGCTGGATGAATCGGCTGCTCAAGCGCGTGCTCGCGGGCGCGGCGCGGCGCGAGGAGCTCGGACTGTTACTCGATGTGGCCAACCGCATCGAAGGGCACACCATTTGCGCGTTCGGCGATGCCTCCGCCTGGCCGGTGCAGAGCTTCCTCAAGCATTACCGGCACGAATTCGAGTACATGATCGATCATGCAGGACGCAGCATCGTGACGGAGCAGCTGGGAGCGCAAGCGGCATGAGTGACGAATTCGTCAACCTCGAGATCAACGGCGTGCCCGCGAAGGCGCGCAAGGGCGAGATGATCATCCGCGTCACCGACGCGAACGGCGCTTACGTGCCGCGCTTCTGCTACCACGACAAGCTGTCGATAGCGGCCAACTGCCGCATGTGCCTGGTGGAAGTGGAGAAGGCTCCCAAGCCCCTGCCGGCCTGCGCGACTCCGGTCGCCGAGGGCATGAAGATCTTCACGAAGTCGGCGCGCGCGATCGGCGCGCAGCGCGCGACTATGGAGTTCCTGCTCATCAACCACCCGCTCGACTGTCCGATCTGCGACCAGGGGGGCGAGTGCGAGCTGCAGGATCTGGCCGTCGGCTTCGGACGCGACATTTCACGCTTCACCGAGCGCAAGCGCGTCGTGCCGGACGAGAACCTGGGGCCGCTGATCGCGACCGACATGACCCGCTGCATCCATTGCACGCGCTGCATTCGTTTCACGGAAGAGATCGCCGGCGTGCAGGAGCTCGGCATGATCGGCCGCGGCGAGCAGATGAAAGTGCGCTCGTACCTCGAGAGCACCGTGAACCACGAGCTCGCTGGCAACGTCATCGACTTGTGCCCCGTCGGCGCGCTCGTCTCCAAGCCGTACCGCTTCAGCGCGCGCGCCTGGGAGATGAGTTCGCATCCGCTGATCTCGCCGCACGACGGAGTCGGCACCAATCTGTTCGGCCACGTGCTGCGCGGCAAGCTGATGCGCGTCGTGCCGCGTGAGAACGAGGCGATCAACGAGACCTGGATCGCCGACCGCGACCGCTTCAGCTACGAGGGCGTGTACAGCCCCGATCGCCTGCAGCGCCCGCTGGTGCGCCAGGGCGAGGGGTGGGTCGAGGCCGACTGGGAAAGCGCCCTCGGCAAGGTTGCCGAGGGGTTGCGCTCACGTGGGGGGGCGGATCTCGGCGTGCTGGCGAGCGGGTCGGGCACGCTCGAGGAGCTCTATCTGCTGGGGCGCATTGCCCGCGGGCTGGGCACCAGCAACATCGACCATCGGCTGCGCCAGCGGGACTTCCGTGACCAGAGCGCTGACCCCGTTTTCCCGAGCCTCGGCCTGCGGATCGCCGCGGTCGACTCGCTGGAGGCGCTGCTCGTGATCGGGTCGAACCTGCGCCGCGAAGTGCCGATCCTCGCTCACCGCGTGCGCAAGGCGGCGCGGCGTGGCGCGAAAATCGCGATGCTGAACCCGAGGCGGTTCGAATATCTGTTTCCGATCGCCGCTTATCTCGAGTCAGCCCCGTCACGCCAGGTCGCCGATCTCGCCGCCATCCTGGCCGCCGCCGCCGATGCGGCCGGCAAGCCGGTGCCGGAGCATCTCGCGGCAGCGGTGCGCCAGGCGAGGGTGGAGGATGCTCACCGCGCCGTCGCAACGGCGCTGGCCTCAGGCGAGAAGCGCGCGGTGTGGCTCGGCGCGCTGGCGCTTCAACATCCGGCCTTTGCAGATCTGCGGGCGCTAGCAGCCGCCCTGGCGCAGGTCACGGGCGCAGCTTGCGGTACGCTCGCCGCCGGCGGCAACGCGGCGGGGGCGTATCTTGCGGGGGCCGTTCCGCATCGTGAAGCCGGCGGCCGCAGCGTGCACAAATCCGGGCTCTCGGCCCCCGAGATGCTCCGCAGCTCGTTGCGCGCCTACGTGTTGTTCGGCGGCGTCGAGCCCTGGATCGACGCGCTGGATGCCGAGAGCCTGCGCAACCTGGGCAAGGCGGAATTCGTTGTCGCGCTCACTCCGTTTGCAAGCGAGCAGCTGCGCCGCGTCGCGCACGTGCTTCTACCCATCGGCACGTTCGCCGAGACCTCGGGCACGTACGTCAATCTTGAAGGCCTGTGGCAGAGTCAATCAGGCGCGGTCGCGCCCGTCGGGGAAGCACGTCCCGGCTGGAAGGTCCTGCTATGCGCCGGGACTTCGAGCGCCGGCTACCAAGGCACTCACCGCGTCGCGCAACCCGCCGGTCAGGCGGCGCTGGTGGACTTGCCGATGTATCAGGTGGATGCGCTCGTACGCCGCGCGCCGTCGCTGCAGAGGACCCGCGAGGGCCGCGTACCGGCGGCGACGTACTGACACGAAGGACGGGAACGAGTGCTGCAAACCCTGTCAAACACTTGGCTTTCTTTGCCGGACTACGCGCGCTCCACAGCGTGGATTCTCGTCGTAACGGTGGCGCTCATTCTGAGCGTCGCATTCCTGACGCTGTGGGAGCGTAAGGTCATCGGGTGGATGCAGTTGCGCCGTGGGCCGAACCGCGTGCGCATCTTCGGTACGTTGCCCGGCCTGGGCCAGCCGTTCGCCGATGTGGTGAAGCTGCTGTTGAAGGAAGTCGTCATTCCGACGAACTCCAACAAGTTCCTGTTCCGGCTCGCCCCGATGATCGCGCTGATCCCGGCGTTTGCAGCCTGGGCGGTCATCCCGCTGTCACCCGAGCTGGTCATCTCCAAGGCCGACGCTGGACTACTGTATCTGCTGTCGCTTACGTCGATGGGCGTTTACGGTGTCATCATCGCGGGCTGGGCCGCCAACTCGAAATACGCCTTCCTCGGAGCGATGCGCTCCGCGGCGCAGATGGTCGCCTACGAGATCGCGATGGGCTTTGCGCTGGTCGGCGTGCTGATGGCGACCCGCAGCATGAACCTCGGGACCATCGTGCACACGCAGCAGGGCGGGGCGCTGGCCTGGAACTGGTTCTGGCTGTTCCCGCTGTTCGTCGTGTATTTCATCTCGGGCGTCGCCGAGACGAATCGCGCGCCGTTCGATGTAGCCGAAGGCGAATCCGAGATCGTGGCGGGCTTCCACGTCGAGTACTCCGGCATGGCTTTCGCCCTGTTCTTTCTCGCCGAATACGCCAACATGATCCTGATCTCGGCGCTCGCCGCGGTCATGTTCCTCGGCGGCTGGCTGTCGCCGTTTCAGGGCTATCCGGGTATCGGCGCCACGCCGCTCGCGCACTCGAGCTTTCTGTGGCTCGCCCTCAAGATTTTCATCCTGCTGTTCCTGTTCCTGTGGTTCCGGGCCACCTTCCCCCGCTACCGCTACGACCAGATCATGCGCCTCGGATGGAAGGCGCTGATCCCCGTGACGCTGGTGTGGATCGGCGTGGAGATGGTGCTTGCGGCGTGCCGGGTGGGACCCTGGTCGCACTGAAGGAGAGGCGAGGGTTATGGCTGTCAATCCGCTCAAGACATTCCTGCTGCCGGAGCTGCTGAAGGGCATGTCCGTCACGGCGCGCACCTTCTTCAGCCGCAAATACACGCTGAACTACCCTGAGGAGAAAACGCCGCAATCGCCGCGCTTCCGCGGATTGCACGCGCTGCGCCGCTACCCGAACGGTCAGGAGCGTTGTATCGCCTGCAAGCTGTGCGAGGCCGTGTGTCCGGCGGTGTGCATCACGATCGACTCCGAGGTCGCCCCGGATGGCACCCGCCGCACCACGCGCTATGACATCGATCTGTTCAAGTGCATCTACTGCGGTTTCTGTGAGGAGGCCTGCCCCGTGGATGCGATCGTGCTCACGCGCATCCACGAGTACCACATGGAGCGCAGGGGCGAGAACATCATGAACAAGGACAAGCTGCTCGCCGTGGGCGAGCGCTACGAGGCCATGATCGCGGCCGACAGGGCCGCAGACGCGCCGTACCGCTGAAGATGAGGTCTATAGGCGCGCCGGAGGCCGCGACAAGTGTTAGTCGAAATGATGTTCTATGTGTTCGCCACCATCCTGGTCGGCGCCGCACTCGGCGTGATCGTGGCGCGCAACCCGGTGATTTCCGCGTTGTCGCTGGTGCTGTGCTTCATCACGTCCGCTGCCATCTGGCTGCTGCTCGAGGCGGAATTCCTCGCGGTCGTGCTGGTGCTGGTATATGTGGGCGCCGTCATGGTGCTGTTCCTGTTCGTGGTGATGATGCTCGATATCAACCTGGCGGAGCTGCGTCAGGGGTTCACGCGCTTCGCCTGGCTCGGCTGGCTGACGGCGCTGGCGGTCATCGTCGAGATCGTCGGTGTCATCTGGTCGCGCGGCGGGCTCGGCATCGACGCCTCGAAGGGCGGCACGGCGCAGCCGGCCGATTACAGCAACACTCTGGAGTTGGGGCGGGTGCTGTATACGCAGTACGCCTATCCGTTCGAGCTTGCCGCCATGGTGCTGCTGGTGGCGATCGTGGCGGCCATCGCGCTCACGATGCGCAGCCGCATCGGGCTCAAGAAGCAGGACATCGCGCGGCAAGTGGCCGTGCGGCGCGAGGACCGTGTGCGCATCGTGAAGATGAAGGCGGAGAAACGCTCATGATCACGCTGGGCTCGCTGCTGACGCTGTCGGGCATCCTGTTCTCGCTGGCCGTCGCGGGGATCTTTCTCAACCGCAAGAACCTCATCCTGCTGCTGATGTGCGTCGAGCTGCTGCTGCTCGCGGCGAACTTCAACTTCATCGCGTTCTCGCGCTATCTGGGGGACATCAACGGCCAGGTGTTCGTGTTCTTCGTGCTGACGGTGGCCGCGGCGGAGTCGGCGATCGGGCTGGCCATCCTCGTGGTGCTGTTTCGCGAGCGGCGCAGCATCAACGTCGAAGATCTGAATACGCTGCGCGGCTGAGCGCGGGCCATGAATCCGACCGTGCTCATCGCCATTCCGCTGTT
>VBNY01000274.1:0-958 GCA_005877705.1 Gammaproteobacteria bacterium | reverse complement strand
CGGCGTGGCGGTTTCCTGCGCGTTGTCGCGCTACGTGCTCGAGCAGATCTACTGGGGCGGAGTCGCGCCGTACAACGCTCCCGTGTATTCCTGGCTGGTCAGCGACGGCGTCCACATGGACGTCGGCTTCCTCATCGACCGGCTGAGCGCGCTGATGATGGCGGTGGTCACGTTCGTGTCGCTGTGCGTGCATGTCTACACGATCGGCTACATGCACGACGACCCGGGATACACCCGCTTCTTCAGCTACATCTCGCTGTTCACGTTCTCGATGCTCATGCTCGTGATGTCCAACAACTTCATGCAGCTGTTCTTCGGCTGGGAGGCGGTAGGACTGGTCTCGTACCTGCTGATCGGCTTCTGGTATACGCGCCCGAGCGCGATCTTCGCCAACTTGAAGGCGTTCCTCGTCAACCGTATCGGGGACTTCGGCTTCCTTCTCGGCATTGCGGGTATCGTCTACTACACGAACTCGCTCGCTTACAGCGACGCCTTCGCCGCCGCACCGAGGCTCGCCAACGCGCTGCTGCCCCTGACCTCCACCGGCAGCGTCGGGGCGCTCACGCTCATCTGCATCTGCCTGTTCATCGGTGCGATGGGCAAGTCGGCGCAGGTGCCGCTGCATGTGTGGCTGCCGGACTCGATGGAAGGCCCGACACCCATCTCGGCTCTGATCCACGCTGCAACGATGGTGACCGCCGGGATCTTCATGGTGGCGCGCATGTCGCCGCTGTTCGAGTACTCTGACACCGCGCTGTCCGTCGTGCTGGTCATCGGCGAGACGACCGCATTCTTCATGGGCCTGCTCGGTGTCGTCAACAACGACATCAAGCGAGTGATCGCGTATTCGACCCTCTCGCAGCTCGGCTACATGACCGCAGCGCTCGGCGTCTCCGCCTACAGCGCCGCGATCTTCCACCTGATGACGCACGCGTTCTTCAAGGCGCTGCTGTTCCTG
>VBNY01000273.1 GCA_005877705.1 Gammaproteobacteria bacterium | reverse complement strand
CGCGAGGTGCCGCGACACTGACCAGCCAGCCCAGGCGCTCATCACAAGTGCAGTGCACATGGCTCATCCGATATTTTCGCCGGGTCCGCTCGCTATCGACCGGGCGCAACGCCCGTAGCTTGGCGGAACGCCCGCGAGAAATTCCCCTGCGATGAGAATCGACAGGCGAAATGTCGACCAACGTTCGGTCCGTCTGGGTGAGAAGCGCCTTGGCGTGTTCCAAGCGCCGCGCGCTGACGTACTGATGGGGGGACTCGCCGGTGGCGGTTTTGAATACGCGCGCGAAGTGCAATGGGCTCAGACACGCTGTGGATGCCAGGGTTGCAACGTTCAAATCGTCCTCGATGTGAGCTTCAATAAACTCCAGAACACGCTGCAGTCTGCGACGGTCAAGGCGCATCCGCGCTGAAGTCCTCCTTCAGGCCTGCCGGGCACAACCAGATCGTGCCGGGCGTGGCGGCCGTTCGCTGCTAAACGCCGTCGGCCTGCCGCGTCACGGTAGGCGGATCGCGCATCAGGACTGCGACCCCGGTATGGATCGGGGAGAACGTTGGGAGCTCGCCCGCGGGATGAGAACGGCGCTCCGCAAAGAGCGCGGCCCATGAGTGACTGCGATGGAGGAAGCTCAGCGATGCGATGGAAGCGTGTGCTTCGACTTAAATTCGCTCACCGACGCACCCATGATCGGGTGCTAGGATGCGGCGGCCGAAGGTGACTACTTAGCTCTTGGTCTTGATCGATGAATACGTTTCTGACTCCAACCAGGCTTCAACGCCCGCTCACAGGTTGCGACTGATGCGTCATCCGACCGCAGTCGGGCGATTCCGTCCATCGGCTGTCACGGCGCACGAGCTCGTACGGGACCGCCTGCTGTGTCGAATCACCACGGCCAACGCACTCGGCGCGCCTCAGTGCACACTGGTCCTCGGACCGGCTGGGTTTGGGAAGACGACACTGCTCGCGCAGGCCTACCGGCAGGTTCGGGCCCGGGGCGACCTTGCGGTGTGGCTCGAGTGCTATGAGCACGATGCAGACCCGAACCATTTTCTGAACAGCCTTTACGCGGCGGGTAGTACGGCGGGCATCAGCACCATTGATCCCGAATTCACCACCGCGGACTTCGCCCGGCGAGCCGCAGAGCTCGGCCCAGCCCTATACCTCTGCATCGACGGGTTCGAGCGCCTGATCGCAACCGATGCAGAGCCGCTGGTCGATCGACTGCTGTCCGTTCTTCCAGAGAAGTCCCACGTCGTGCTGGCCTCGCGCCGGCCACCCAATGCGTGGTTTCTCGAACGAGAGCTCCAGGGTCTGGCGGCCACCGTTGATCCCGCCGACCTGCGGCTCACGCAGGCGGAACTCGCCGAGCTCCTTCCCAATCGCTTCACTCCCGAAGAGGTCGGGCGGGTCGCCGGACTCACCGAGGGCTGGCCGGTTGCTGCGCAGATGACGCGTCTACGCGCCGGCGAGACGACCTCCATCGCAGAGATGCTCGACCGACTGGCTCGGGAGGGTCTCGGGCTTTTCGACTACCTGGCGCACAAGGTGCTGGTGACGCTCACGCCGGATCATCGTGATTTTCTTCGGGACACGGCGATCTTATCGACTATCAGCCCCGCCCTGGTGAATGCCCTGATGCAGCGGGATGACGGTTTCGCGCTCATGTCGGGGGTGCTTCGATTACAGCCCATCGTGACCGTGACGAGCGACCGCGAGTTCACGATTCGATTGCACCCGCTGCTCAGACAGTACATGCGCAATATGCTCGCACAGCTGGGCCATGAACACCAACGCGTACTCCATCGCCGTGCGGCCGAAGTACTGGCGTCCACGGGGCAGATCCTCGAGGCTGTTCAACACGCGCTGCTTGCCGACGACTTGCGACTCGCCACGCAGGAGTTCGACAGAGCCGGTGGTGAGGGGCTGATCTTCACGATCGGCCCCCGACAGGTGCAGACGCTATTGGGCACATTGCCGCGCGCAACCAGAGAGTTGTCGCTCCGGCTGCGCCTCACCGATCTCCTGCTGGCGATGGTCGATGGACGGGGCCGCCTTGTCGCTGAGCTCCGCTCCGAACTGGCTCGCGGCCTTGCTGTGCCCGTGAGTGAGGCGGATCCCGCGGCAGGCTGGCGGGAGTTCGCCTCAGAGCTGTCCACGGTCTGCGCCGAGCTGCTTGCCGATCTGCACGACGGAGCCGGGCGCGAGCTTCTGACTCGCTGCGCTCATATCGAGCGCCTGGCACATCGGCACTTTCCAAAGAATGAGGTATATCTCGGGCTGATTCTCGCGATTGAGGTGCTGGTGTATTCGCGCCATGCGAGCACCGCCGAGGCGCGGCGAGCACTGTCCGACTACGTGTCGCTGTGTGAACGCAATCACTTCGCTCCGAACCTCCCGTCGGTGAACCCGCAACGAGGGTTGGTAGCATTCCTCGCGGGGGATTTCGACGCCGCACTGGGCTTTCTGGCGCGTGCGCCGGAAAAGCGCAGCGATCGGTTCGCCGAGCCCGAGCCCCTGCTCGCGCAGCTGAGCAAGGTGCTCCTTGCTACCATCCACTACGAGCGGAACGAGATCGAGGAGTCGTACCGCATCACGGATAGCCTGATCCTCGATCCTGATCGCACGTTTCCCGAAAGCTGGGCGCTGGCATGCCGCACACGGGCCCTCTGCTTGGAAGCGCTGGGACGGCAGCGCGAAGCAGACCATGTGTTAGCGCACGAAGAGAACCAGGCCAAGCGACGTGACGCGAAGCGGCTCGGCTACATCATCTCGGCATTGAGGCTGGAGCTGAGCATCAGGAGGTCCGAACCGTCTTTCCAGCGATTCGAGCCGCTCGTCGGTGAACTCGAACGCGAGCTCGCCAGAGCCGAGTCGTCGTGGCTGGTCACCAGCCACCTGGTACGTGGTGTGATTCCGGCACTGATCGTCAGCGGCAATCACGTTCGCGCTCGCGAGCTCGCCGCGCTGTTCCTAGAGCGCGCGACGCACTGCGGACACGAGCCTCTGCGCGCAACGGGACACATCCTGCTTGCCCGGTCAGCGGACGCGGCTGGCGATGAGAGCGGCGCACGACTTCATCTCGCAACGGCACTAAAGATCACGGCGCCCATTCGGCTGGTGCGCCCATACCTGGACGTGTGGGGCCACGCGTCCTTGTATCTGGTACAGATCATGACGGAGCTGGCATCCCCCAGTACTGTCGAGCATACCCGGTCGGTGCTCCGCGCTCTGGACTTGCTCGTCCCAAACGCGGTGGCCGGCTGGAGTACGCTCTCCGAGAGAGAGCGTGACGTCTTATCCGCGCTCGCGGCTCACGTAACGACCAAGGCCATCGCAAGAACCTTGGGATTATCACCCGAGACAGTCAAACACCATCTGAAGCGGATTTTTTCCAAGCTCGGTGTGCACAGCCGGACTGAGGCGCTGCGCCGACTGGCTAACCTCGAGGAGTGACGGCGCATCCCCCGGACCGAGCGGGGGTATCCCCCGCAGCGCCTCTTGCCCGCCGGCGGCGCCCGAGTCTTCAATCGCCACAGCGCAGCAAGCGCGCGACGCGGCTCGAAAAACCATGAGAACATCCATCCAGCTGGGACTCGCCGTCGCAGCGGCTTTCGTCAGTTCGATACCCGCGATGGCCGAAGACTCGCTCGAGGAGGTGGTCGTGACTGCCCAGAAGCGAAGCGAGCGGCTCCAGGACGTGCCGATTCAAGTCGACGTGTTCACCGCCCAGGGGATCAGTGACTCGGGAATCAAAGACACCTCTGACTTCGTGTCGTACGTGCCAAATATGACGTTCGACCGTGCCGATACCTATCGGAACAGCTTCGTCGTCGTTCGTGGCCTCGCTCAGGTCACGAACGCCGATCCGCCGATCGCGGTGGTCGTTGATGGGGTCCCGCAGAACGATCAGAAGCAGTTCAACATGCGACTGTTCGACCTCGACCAGATCGAGGTCCTCAAGGGTCCCCAGGGAACTCTGTACGGCCGCGACGCGATCGGTGGCGCGGTCATCATCAATACGAAGGCTCCCTCGGATCACCTCGCGGCCTTCGGCGACGTGAGCTACGGGAACGGCTCGACCTTTGATGGCACGGCCGGAATATCCGGCCCGCTGGGCAGCGATCGTGTGCTGTTCCGATTATCAGCCGACTACCTAACG
>VBNY01000272.1 GCA_005877705.1 Gammaproteobacteria bacterium | reverse complement strand
TTGCGGATGAGCACGCGTGCCGGGTCGCCTCGCTCGAGCGCCTCGCGCATCCGCTGACGCGCCTCCTGATCCCGGTCGTTAGCCTGCAGGATGCGCAGGTTGGTGCCCAGAATCGCCGTGACCGGATAGCCGCACAGCTGCGCGAAGGCGCTGTTGGCATAGATCACCGGGCAGTCGCGTGCCTTCGCATCGCAGACCACGATGCCCTCGGGCGCCCCTTCGACGACGGTGCGCCAGGCTGCCGCTGACCAGTTGTTCATATGTCTTTGCCTGCCTCCAGCTTGAGAGCGGGCGCCGCCACGCAGCGCGCGAGCAGCTCCTGGCTCCGGCTCCATTCGGGCATGGCCGTCAGCTCCTGGCGCGAGGCGCTCTCGCGCCCGTGCAGGCGGACCAGGCGCAACCGCGAGGCCGGCTCCGGCTCCACGTCGAGCTGCTCCAGCAGCGCGATGACGCTGGCGCGATTGTTACAGACCGGAAGCATGTCGCAGCCCGCCGTAAGGGCCTGGCGTGCCCGCGTCACTACATCGCCGTAGGCCGCCGCGGCTCCTCCCATCGACAGATCGTCAGCGAACACTACCCCCTGAAACCCAAGCTGACCGCGCAGCACGTCTCGAATCCAACGGCCCGACAGGCTGGCCGGCGCGGAATCCACGGCCGGAAACAGCACATGCGCGACCATCACCGCCGGCAAGCCGTTGGCGATCAACCTGCGGTAGGGGGCCAGATCGTCGCCCAGATCGGCCAGTCCGCGCCGGTCCACCGGCAGGGTGAGGTGGGAGTCCGCGACGACGGCGCCGTGCGCCGGGAAGTGCTTCGCCGTGGCCGCCATCCCGGCATCGCGCATGCCGTGCATGTAGGCCGCCGCAAGCTGGCCAACGGCCTGCGGACGCGAGT
Organism: Gammaproteobacteria bacterium; assembly: GCA_005877705.1. GTDB lineage: Bacteria > Pseudomonadota > Gammaproteobacteria > Steroidobacterales > Steroidobacteraceae > 13-2-20CM-66-19. The sequence continues at coordinate 6,030 of VBNY01000272.1, read as the reverse complement.
GGAAGGCGCGGTCGCCAATGACCTCGCTGACCCCGTAATCCAGGTCGACGCACGGGGCAAAAGAGATGTCTACGCCGTGCGCGCGCAGCTCCGCGGCCATCAGCCACCCCATGCGGCGGGCCAGCTCCACCCCGGCGTGCGCATCCTGGTCAAACTCGTGGCCGATGCGTCTCGCCGGCGGCAGCCGCGAGAAGCCCTGCCGAAAGCGCTGCACGCGCCCGCCCTCATGATCCACCGCCACGATCAGGGGCGGGCTGCGCTGCCCGTGAATCGCCGCGACCAGCTGCGTGAGCTGTTCGGGATCGGCGTAGTTGCGTGTGAACAGGATCACACCGCCGACGAGCGGGTTGCGCAGCAGCTCGGCGTCCTGCGTCGTGACCGAGGTTCCCTGCAAATCGATCATCAGCGGGCCGAGGCTCATGCGACTCCCGTGAGTAGTGCCAGCGACTCGACGTGCGCGGTATGCGGAAACATGTCGAGCACGCCGGCAGCCTTGAGCGTAAAGCCATGTTCATGCACCAGCACGGCCAAGTCTCTGGCGAGGCTGCCTGGATGACAGGAAATATACAGCACCCGTCGCGGATCGAGGCGGGCTATGGTTGCCAACACCTCGCGGGCCCCGACTCGGGGTGGATCGAGAAGTACGTGGGTGTAGGCCTGGCGTGACCAGGGGGCACCCGGCTGCGGCGCCTGCCCGAGATCCGCGACGTGGAATTCAGCGTTGGATACATTGTTGCAACGCGCGTTGTGGCGAGCGCGCTCGACTAGGGTGGCCTCGCCCTCCACGCCCGCGACCCGCCCCGCTACCTGTGCGAGTGCCAGGGTAAAGTTGCCGATCCCGCAGTACAGGTCGAGAACGCTCGAGGCGGGCGTCGGCTCGAGCAGCTCCACGGCACGCGCGACGAGGGCCTCGTTGACGGTGGCGTTGATCTGTATGAAATCCGTCGGCGCGAACTCGAGTTGCAGCCCGAAGCGCGGCAGCCCATAACGCAGTGCTTGTCCGCCCTGCGGCGCAGGAGCGCCGGCTGCGGCCGGCGGCAGCTCCGTGTTGGCCTGCGCTGCCTGCAGCTCGCGCACTGACTCCAGACCCCCCGGCTGCAGATACAGCCGCACTCGGTGAGCGGCCGCGAACTCGCGCAGCAGATCGAGATCGGCGTCTGACGGTGCATCGAGAACGCGCAGCACCAACGCCACCGCGTTGTCCGCGACTGCGACCTCAATCTGCGGCAGGCGCTCGCGAATGCTGAGGCGCGTGAGCATCGCGGACAGCGGCGCAATCAGATCGCCCACCGGCGCGCTCAGAATCTCGCAGCGCTCGAGAGCGGCTACGTACGGCGCCGCTCGCTCGCGAAATCCAACGACCACGCGCCCCTTCTTTGCCACGTACTTGGCACCCAGGCGTGCGCGGCGCCGATAACCCCATGGCGGACCGCGCAGCGGCGCCAGCCATGTGTCGGGAGCTATGCGCGCCACCCGTTCGAGGTTGTCTCGCAGCTCGATCTGCTTGGCTTCGAGCTGCGCCTGCGAAGCGAGATGCTGCAACACACACCCGCCGCACGTGCCGAAGTGCGGACACTTCGGCACGACACGCGCGGCTGCCGGCTCCAACACCTCCAGCAACTGGCCCGCGTCATGTTGACGGTGATGGCGCAGGCGCCGGAAGCGGATGCGCTCCCCTGGCAGGTGAGTCCGGCCACCGTTGCGACCTCGGCCGTATCGGCCGCAGGCGTCCCCCTCAAGCTGGCGACTCCCAGGCGCGCAGGAACTCGGCCAGGTGCGGCTCCGGTGCGGCGCGCAACATCGTCTTCACGCGTTCGATCTCCTCCGCATATCGCTCGCGCGTGAAGTGCCCGCGCATCAGCTCGAAGCGCAGGTAGATGAGGTACGTGTTGAGTACGTCCGTTTCGCAGTAGTGGCGAATTCCCGCGAGATTTCCCGCGAGATAGGCCTCCCATACCTGCGCGCCGGAGAACCCCAGCTTGCCGGGCAGCCCTAACAGGCACGCCACATTCCCGAGCGACACGCGCGCCCGCGACTGATACGCGGCGAGCACGTCCATGAGATCGAGGTGGCGCCAGTGAAAGCGGCTGAGATAGTTGTTGTAGCGGAAAGCGGCGTCCCCATCGCCGGTCTCCCAGTACCGCGGCGCCTGCACGCCGGCGAGCAGCCCGCGATAATTGAGCACCGGCAGGTCGAACCCGGAGCCGTTCCAGGAAACCAGGTCGGGTGAGAACTTCTCGATGCCCTCGAAGAAGCGCTCGATCAACTCCTCTTCCGTCGCGGTGAGGTCCCCCAGACTCCACACGCGCAAGCCGTCGCGGCTGCGCAGCAGGCAGGAGATCGCGATGATGCGGTGCTGCTCGTGCGGCAGGAAGTCCGCGCCCGAGTCCTGCCGGCGCAGGGCGAACATGGCCTTGGCGACCTGGCCGTCCGCGAGGCCCTCGAGGCCATGCAGGCGCCGGCCCAACGCGACGTCCGGAATCGTCTCGATGTCGAACACGAGGCAGTTCATGGAGTTTTCATGAGCACGGCGACGGCCACCACGAGTCCCGCCTCATCCGTGAGTGTCACGTGGCCCTCGCCGATGCCGAGGCTGCGGCGTACGCGGTCGCCGCGCTCGGAGAACACCACCTCCGGCCGCCCCCACGAGTTCTGCACGACACCGACATCGCGGATCCACACTCCGTGCGCAAAGCCCGTGCCCATCGCCTTCACGATCGCCTCCTTGGCCGCGAAGCGCATCGCGAGGAAACGCTCGCGCCGCTCGGTCTTGGCGAGCTGCGCCAACTCCTCGGGCATCAGCAGGTGGTCGACGAAGCGCGTGCCGAAGCGCTCCAGAGTCTGCCCGATGCGCCTCGCCTCGAGCACATCGACGCCAATGCCGAAGATCATGCGCGCGCCGCCAGCATCAAGGCCTTCATCTCGCGCACCGCGGCGCCGAGCCCGTCGAACAGCGCGCGCGAGATGATGGCGTGACCGATGTTGAGCTCGACTATCTCGCGGATGGCGGCGACCGGCTGCACGTTGTGGTAATGCAGGCCGTGCCCCGCGTGCGCTTCCAGCCCGAAGCTCGCGGCCTGGCGCGCGCCCGTCTGGAGTCGCTCGAGCTCGGTGGCCGCCCGGGCGCCGGTCGACTCCGCATACGCGCCGGTGTGCAGCTCGACCACGGGCGCTCCGGTCTGCGCAGCCGCCTCGATCTGCTGCGGGTCCGGATCGATGAACAAGGCAACGCGGACTCCCTGCCCCATGAGAACGGCGGTCGCCTCCTTCATGCGCTGCACCTGGCCTGCGATGTCGAGTCCGCCCTCGGTCGTGATCTCCTGGCGCCGCTCGGGCACGAAGCAGCAATCGGCCGGGCGCAGCGCGCGGGCGATATCGAGCATCTCGTCGGTGACCGCCATCTCGAGGTTCATGCGGGTCTTGAGCAGATCCTTCAGCGCGCGCACGTCGTGCACCTGGATGTGCCGGCGGTCCTCGCGCAGATGCAGCGTGATGCTGTCCGCCCCCGCCATCTCCGCGGCGAGGGCCGCGTGCACCGGATCCGGATAACGGCCGCGGCGCGCCTGGCGCAGCGTCGCCACGTGATCGATGTTGACTCCCAAGGCGATGGATCTGTATGTCATGGACGCGACTCCCGGCGCGCAATCGACTTCGCCACGGCGCGGGTGGTGAGCTCGCGGCCCTCGAGGCATTGTGCCAGCGCCGCCTGCAGCAGCCGCCTTGAATCCTCGAGCTCCCGCGCTCCCGTCAGCCGCTCGCCCGCCAGGCTGATGAGCGATTCGCCGGCAAGCGCGCCCACCGCTTCGGCCACCGTGAGAACCAGGCCCTGCGCCGGACGGAAATGATAGTACGCGCCCGGCTCGATGCGCTGACCTGTCTGCGCCTCCGTCGCGAGGTCGAGGCCGTAGCCGAGCGCCTCCAGCAGGCGCTTCTCGAAGACACGCAACCCCGGCTCGAGCGGCGCTCCGTGACGCAGCCTTGCGAGCGCCTCATGATAGTCGTCGAACAGACCCGGCTGCGGATCGTGGCGGGTCGTGAGCTTCAGCAACAGCTCGTTGAGATAGAACGCCGCCATCAGACAGGCGGTCGGCAGCGGCGCCGAGTACTGCGCATGCTCCGCGCCCGTGAGCTGCGGCGCCTCGCCCCGTCCGCTCCAGGAGAGCAGCAGCATCTGGAACGGCTGCAGGGCCGCGGCGAGCTTCGCCTTCGGCCCGCGCACGCCGCGGGCAAACAGCGACAACCTGCCGTAGTCGCGTGTCAGCACTTCGAGAATGCGGCTCGTATCGCGGTACGGGCAGTGGTGCAGGATGTAGCCTGGCGTGAGCTGGACGCGGGTGGGATTGCGCATCACTCGAGCCCCAGCTCCCTCAGAGCGCGCGCGTTGTCGGCCCAGTTCTCGCGCACCTTCACCCACAGGTTGAGGTGCAGCCTGCGGCCGAGCAGCCCGTTGAGCGCGAGCCGCGCGGAGCGGCCGACGCGCTTCAGCCGCTCGCCTTTGGCGCCGATGACGATCGGCTTCTGCCCCTCCCGGTCCACCCAGACGGCGGCGTCGACGGCGAGCTGGCCGTCCTGCTCCGCGAGCCTCTCGACCTCGACGGCGATGCCATAGGGCACTTCCTGGTTGAGTTCCAACGTCAGCTTCTCGCGGATCATCTCGGCGATACGAAACTCGAGGCCGCGGTCGGTGAGCTCGCCGTGCGGGAACAGGGGTGGCGACAGCGGCAGGTGCGCGGCGATGGAGCGGCGCAGATCCTCGATGTTATCCAGCTTCAATGCCGACACCGGCACGATTGCCAGAAACTCGTGCCGCCTGGCAACTTCGGCGATGTAGGGCAGCAGCCGCTCGCGCGGGCGCGCCCGATCGATCTTGTTGATGGCCGCAACGGCCGGCCGACCCGAGCTCACGATCCGCCCGAGCGCGAAGTCATCCTCCGCCGTCCAGTGGAGCGCTTCGAGGACGAGCACGACGAGATCTGCATCCTGCAGTGCGGTCGCGGCCGTGCGGTTCATGGCCTTGTTGAGCGCGCGGCCCGCCTGGGCGTGCAGCCCCGGCGTATCCACGAAGGCGATCTGCGCATCGGGCAGATGCGAGATGCCGAGAATACGGTGGCGCGTCGTCTGCGGCCGCGGGGTGACGATACTCAGCTTCTGCCCGACCAGGGCATTGAGCAGCGTCGACTTGCCGACATTGGGGCGCCCCACGAGGGCGGCGAAGCCGCAGCGGAATTCTGGCGAAGCTGTTTCAGCCAAGGGCACCTGCCTCAAGGAGGGAGTTCGAGCAGTATGCGCTCGGCGGCCGCCTGCTCCGCGCGTCTGCGGGTCGAGCCGCGACCCTCGGCCCGGCGACCGAGGTCCGGCACATCGCAGATCACGCGGAACGTCTGCGCGTGCGCCTCGCCCTCGATGCCGTCGACCGAGTAGCGCGGCAGGCTGAGCCCCCGGGACTGCAAATGCTCCTGCAGCCGGGTCTTGGCATCCTTGAGCGCCGCCGGGGCCGGCAGGGCGGCGATGCGCGCCTCGAACAGCCGCTCGATCACGCGCTCGGCGGCTGCGAGCCCGCCGTCGAGGAACAGCGCGCCGCACACCGCCTCGAGCGCATCGGCCAGGATCGACTGTCGGCGGAACCCCCCGGTCTTGAGCTCCCCCGAGCCGAGCTGCAGGGCGTCTCCGAGACCGAGTCCTGCTGCCACCTCCGCGAGCGGCTCGCCGCTCACGACTCGCGCGCGCAGCCGGCTCAGATCCCCCTCGGAGGCGTCCGGAAACATGCGGTACAGGTGGCGCGCGATGACGAGATTGAGCACCGCATCCCCGAGGAACTCGAGCCGCTCGTTGTTGGGGCCCGGTGCGCTGCGATGGGTCAGGGCCGCGCCGAACAGTCCGGGATCGCGCGGCTCGTACCCGAGCCGTTCGCGGACCCAGCGGACTGGAGATTCATTCACACTTTCACTCGGTGCCTCCGCCTCCGATGCGCACGGTCTTGTCGAAGACCACGAGGATCGCGAGGTTGGAGAACAGCGGCGCCTGGTCGTC
>VBNY01000079.1 GCA_005877705.1 Gammaproteobacteria bacterium | reverse complement strand
GACCCGGTCACGCGGGCACAGTTCCGGCTCGCGCTCTACCGGATCGAGCGCGACTGGTACAGCCTCGTGCAGCAGATCGAGCAGGAGCCGGACAAGAAACAGGGCGTGAAGCTGAAGAAGATCCTGCGGGACACGATCCTGCAGAGCGCGGAGCTGTTCAAAGTGAAGCCGTACTTTCTGTCGGACGAGTTCTCACTGGTCGATGCGACCATCGCGCCCGTGCTGTGGCGCCTGCCGTACTACGAGATCGACGTGCCGCCGCAGGCGCAGCCGATCCTCAAGTACGCGAGCCTGGTGTTTTCGCGGCCGGCTTTTCGCGAGGGACTCTCGGAAAAAGAGCAGGAGATGCGGCTCCTGTAGTCAATGGCGTGACTTTTGCCGGCTAAGTCCGACAGGCTGTTGCGAGAGGCCTCCTCTAGAACAAACGCCACGACTAGTGCAATCTCGATGCTTATGGCCAACCTTCCGCCCAAGCGCCCTTATCTCTTGCGCGCAATGCATCAATGGATCACTGACTGCGGCAACACCCCGCACGTAATCGTAGATGCCGAGCGCGCCGGAGCCAACGTGCCCCGCGCATACGTCAAGGAAGGCAAGATTGTGCTCAATTTGAGCCCCAGCGCCACGCAGCGTTTGAAGCTAGGCAATGAGAACATCGAGTTCGATGCGCGCTTTGCGGGCGTCGTGCATCACGTGCTGTTCCCGGTGAGCGCGGTAATGGGGATTTACGCGCACGAGACGGGAGAGGGCATGGTGTTCTCAGAGCAGGATCTGGGACCGCAACCCCCGACGCGGCCGACGGCGGCCGAAGAGGGCGGCAAGCGGCCGCAACTCAAGGTCGTGAAGTAAATAAGAAAGCGGCGCCGCCGGAACTGGCACGTTAATCGGGCAAAAGTCACGCCTTTTGCCCGCAGTTCGAAAAACGCCCTAGGCGCGCTCGCTGAAAGGGCCAATCAAAAACCAAAGGAGCCGGCCTGTAAGCCGGGTTCTGTCGAGGGCAATCATTCCTCTGGGATCCACGTCGCCGTGAACCTCAAGCGGCCTACCCGGAAGCGCGCGCGGATCGGCGCTGCCCGAAGCCTGACGGCAATGGGCTGCTTCCCTATTTGGCCTTGCTCCAGGTGGGGTTTGCCGTGCCGGCCCTGTTACCAGGGCCGCGGTGCGCTCTTACCGCACCGTTTCACCCTTGCCGGTCCCCTGCCGCTTGCACGACCTGAGGACTTGGGCGGTCTGCTCTCTGTTGCACTTTCCGTGGGCTCGCGCCCCCCAGGCGTTACCTGGCACCCGATCCGCCGGAGCCCGGACTTTCCTCCACCCTTGCCAGTTTGCACGGGCAAGAGCAGCGACTGCCCGGCCGGCTCCTTTGGTCATTATGGCATTTATTCTTCAGCCGGAGGGTCGCGGCCTGCGCCGCGGGTTGCGAGCGCATAGGCTTCGCTGCGTGTCGCTCCCGTCAACTGCGCAGCCACCGCAGCCGCCCTGCCCGGAGGTAACTCCTTGAGCAGCAGATCGACCGCACGGCGTAACAACTGCACATCGACACTGCTTGTGGCCGGCGGGGCTCCCTGCACCACCAGCGTGATCTCGCCGCGCTGAAAATCGCCGTCACCGCGTGCACGCTGCGCGAGCTGATCGAGGGTGCCCCGGTAGATGGTCTCATGCGCTTTCGTCAACTCGCGCGCCACCACTGCCTGCCGCTCGCGGCCGAATTCCGCGGCAAGATCGGCGAGCGTCTCGGCAATGCGATGCGGTGCTTCAAAGAAAACAAGTGTGCGCGGCTCGTGCGCGAGTCGCGCCAGCTCCGCGCGCCGCTCACCCTCGCGCGCGGCCAGAAATCCCTCGAAACAGAAGCGGCTCGTCGGCAGTCCCGCCACCGCAAGCGCGGCAGTTATCGCCGACGGCCCGGGAACGGACTGAACCTCAAAGCCGGCAGCGGCGGCGCGGCTCACGAGCTCAAAGCCGGGGTCGGACAGCAACGGCGTGCCTGCATCACTTACCAGAACGACGACTTCACCCGCTTCGAGTCTCGCGAGGAGCTCCGGCACGCGTTGCGACTCGTTGTGGGCGTGCAGCGATATCAATGGCCGCGAAACGCCGATGGTCTGCAGGAGCGCGAGCGTGTGGCGCGTGTCCTCGGCGGCGATCACGTCCGCAGACTCGAGGGTCTGCCGTGCCCGCGCGCTTAGATCGCCCATGTTGCCAATCGGCGTCGCTACGACCTGCAGCCGACCGCGGCGCTTGCTCATATAATGCCCGCCCCATGCCCGGTGACCCTCATCCTGCCTGCCCGTGAGAGGCCCATCAACCATGCTGATCGCCGCAGGACTGGCTGCTGAGAAGGTCGCCAAGTTGGCAGCAGCGGGCTGGTTGTTCCGCTGCTTTGTGACCGCAGCCGCCGTCTTCGCCCTCACAGGTTGTCCCAGCCTCACGCAGCGTGCCGAGATTCCGCCTTCGGTGGAGCGCGCCGAGGCCCTTGCACATCAGGGCGATCAAGCGGGCGCGGCGCGTGTGTACGAAGATCTCGCCGCGCAGAACAGCGGCCCCGATCGCAACGAATTCGCATTGCGCGCGACTCGCGCCTACCTCGCCGCGCATCGAGCCGAGGATGCCGCGCGCGCTTTGGCGATGGCGGAGCCGCCGTTCACGGCGGAACAGAACGTCGAGCGGCCGCTGTTGGATGTCGAGCTCGCGCTTGCTCGCGGGCAAGGGCAACAAGCCTGGCAGCGGATCGGCGCGCTTGCCGAGCCAAGCACTGCGCCCGAGGCCGCGCGCTACCTCCGACTCAAGCAGCAGGCCGCGTTTGCCGCCGGCCGACCGGCCGACGGTGTAGCCGCGGAGGTGGCTCTCGAGCGCTGGCTGCCCAACGCGCAGGACCGGCGGCGGCTGCGGACCCTGTCGTTCGCGGCTGGCTCGAGCTCGCTGCGCTGGCCGCGGCGGCCGCGCGCAACCCAACCAGCGCAACGCCCGAGATCGATGCCTGGCGCGCGCGCAATCCGAACCACCCCGCGAATGCGATCGTGCGCACCGAGCTCCTCGGCCAGCAGGTGCAGCCGGTTGAGGTCGCACCTCATGTCGCGCTACTGCTGCCGATCACGGGCCGGCAGGCCGCCGCCGCGATCAGCGTACGCGACGGGTTCATGACCGCGTACTACCAGACGCCGGCTGCACAGCGCCCCCGTGTACGTATTTATGACACTGGCGAGAACGCCGTGGCGGATGTGATTACGCGCGCAACGCAGCAGGGCGCCGAGTTCGTCGTCGGTCCCTTGACGCGTGACGAGGTGACGGCGGTTGCGGAGCTGGCAGCGCAACGACCGCCGATCCTCGCCCTCAATTTCTTGCCGCCCGAGCGCCCGGTACCCGCGATGTTCTATCAGTTCGCGCTCTCCCCGGAAGATGAGGCGCGTCTGGTTGCGCGACGAATTCTAGGGGACGGCCATCGCCAGGGTGTCGTTGTGGCGCCCGCGGGCGATTGGGGCACACGGGTGTTCGCCGCCTTCAAACAGGAGATCGAGGCCGGCGGCGGCACGCTGCTCGCCACCGCGGCCATCGATACGTCGCAGACCGATTATTCGGAGGCGATCACGCAGGTGCTGCGCATCAGCGACAGCCGCGCGCGGCACCGGCGCATCGAATCGATCCTCGGCACCAAGCTGCAGTTCGAGCCGCGGCGGCGCAGCGACATCGAGTTCGTTTTCGCGCCGGCTCAGGCCAACACGGAGCGCCTGTTGCGGCCGCAGCTGCGCTTCCATTACGCCGGCGACATTCCGACGTATGCGACCTCCGAGGCATTCGAGCCCGACCCGCGCTCCAACGAGGATCTCGAGGGTCTGATCTTTCCCGACATGCCGTGGATGCTCGGCGGCGACCTCGCGGATGCCGTCCGGGCCGCCACGCGGGATGCGTGGCCGAACGGCGGGCCGCGCCGCAGCCGGCTGTTTGCGTTCGGCTTCGATGCGTATCGCCTCGCTCTGGCGCTGCGCGATCGCGGGGTCTCGGCCAACATCGACCTCGAAGGCCTGACCGGCCGCCTGAATCTCGACACCGAGCGGCGCGTGCGCCGTGAGCTCGCCTGGGCGCAGCTGCACAACGGTGAGATTCATATCCTGCCCGCAGCCGCGCACTGAAATCGCGCTTGCGCACGGATGCTCACCGCTCGACAGCGAATCGGACGCCGGGCTGAAGAGATCGCGGCCGAATTCCTGCACGCCAAGGGCCTGGCTGTCCTGGAACGGAATTACCGCCGACGGCTCGGTGAGCTCGACGTCATCGCGCGCCAGGGCGATGTGTTGGTGATTGCTGAGGTGCGCACACGCGCGAGCGACGCCTACGGTGGCGCGGCCGCCAGCGTCAATGCGCGCAAGCAGCGCCGGCTCATCCGTGCGGCCGCGCAGCTGATTCAACAGCGCAAGGACCTCGCCCGGCTGCGCGTGCGATTCGATGTCATCGTCGTGTCGGAGCCGGATGCCGAGAAGCCGCGCGTCGAGTGGATCCAACACGCCTTCCAGGCGTGAGTACGGTCCAGCTTGGAATCACTCACTGTATAAAGTTTCCCTGGCAAGCCGCTGATTGCTAAGACGAATGACCCGCGAGTACTGTTCGGACCGCGTGCGTTTGTTACATAACTCGTTGTGACTGCGACGAATTTCTCACTATTTTCAATTGACATAGTTCGCCCGCCTTCTATAGTGGCAGCCAGTGGGAAAAAGTGGGGGGTAATGGGCGAGTCCATTGCCATGGGTCTATGTTTCGCGGCGCAACAAAGGTCACCCTTGACGACAAGGGCCGGATGGTCATGCCGACCCGCTACCGCGAGCAGCTCACCGAGCGCGCCCAGGGCAAGTTGGTCGTCACCGTCGATCGGGACCAGTGCCTCCTCATCTATCCCCAGCCCGAATGGGAGCAGACCGAACGCAAGCTGATGAGCCTCCCCAGCCTGCATGCGCAGGCACGCCGGCTGCAGCGGCTCATGGTAGGCCATGCGACCGATCTGGAGCTCGACGGGCACGGGAGGGTGCTGTTGCCACCCGAGCTGCGCGACTTCGCCAAGCTCGAGCGGCACGGCATGTTGATCGGTCAGGGCAACCGCTTCGAGCTGTGGAACGAGGCGCGCTGGAGCGAGCGCCGCGACCTGTGGCTGAAGAGCGAGGAAGCCGCGACCGATCTGCCATCCGAGCTCGAATCGCTGTCGCTGTAGGCGTTCTGGCGGGTGCGGGGGCGGGTGTGTGGCAATAAACGGCGCTGCGCGCCGCGACCGGCGTAGCTGCCGCGAGATTGGCCTTGCTTGATCGGCATGAGAGGGGTGGTTCATGCAGAAGCGCAATTTCGCGGGAAGTCTATCCGGGTTCGCGCACTGGGGCGAACCCGGCGGGAGTGGCGGGCAGCGAATGAACAAACGGGTACAACCGGGGGCGGTTTCTCACCGCGCGGATCGTGGATGAGCACACACCTGTGCTTGTCCGAGAGACGCTCGCGGCGCTGGCCCTCGAAACGGGCGGTTACTATGTCGATGCGACGTTCGGGCGGGGCGGTCATACCGCACTCATTCTCCAGGCCGTGGGTCGAGAAGGCCGCGTGCTCGCGCTCGATCGGGACCCGCAGGCCATCGCGGCCGGCGCTGTGCGCTTTCCCGACGAAATGCGGCTTGCGCTCGTCCACGCGCCGTTTGCCGATCTCGGTACGCTCGTGCCGGCGCATGCGCAGGGTCGCCCTTGTCGGGGCGTGCTCTTTGACCTCGGCGTCTCCTCGCCGCAGCTCGAAGACCCGAGCCGCGGCTTCAGCTTCCGCGCCGACGGTCCGCTCGACATGCGCATGGATCCGACGCGCGGTGAGCCCGTCTCTGCCTGGCTCGCTCGGGCGAGCGTCGACGAGATTCGCGAAGTGATCGCCACACTCGGAGAGGAGCGCTTCGCGCGTCGAGTCGCGCACGCGATCGTGGAGGCTCGGCAGCAGCATCCGCTCGAGCGTACGGGCGAGCTTGCGGCGTTGGTCGCACGCGCGGTGAAGACGCGCGAGCCGGGCAAACACCCGGCAACCCGGACTTTCCAGGCGTTGCGCATGTTCGTCAACGACGAGCTGGGCCAGCTGCAGCAGGGCCTGCTCGGCGCCGTGGACGTCCTTGCCCCCGCAGGCCGGCTCGCCGTCATCAGCTTCCACTCGCTCGAAGACCGTGTGGTGAAGCGCTTCATGCAGCGCGAGTCGCAGCTCGATCCGGCGCTCGCGGATCTCCCGGTGCTGCCGCCCGGCATGCAACCGAGATTGAAGCGGGTCGGCCGCAAGAGCCGCCCGGGCGAAGCGGAAATCAAACGCAACCCACGCGCGCGCAGCGCGCTGCTGCGGGTCGCGGAGAGAGTGGGATGAGGACCAGCAGGTTCAGATGATGGATCGCAAGATGCTCGCCATCGCCGTCCCGCTCCTGTGGGTGGCCGCCCTAGGCTCGGCCGCCGGCGCCATCTACTGCAAGCATCGCGCGCGCGAGATGTTCGTCGAGCTCGAGCGGCTCAATGCCCGCCGCGACAATCTGGAAATCGAGTGGGGTCAGCTGCAGCTCGAGCAGAGCGCCTGGTCCACTCATGCCTTCGTTGAACGCGTCGCGAGCACGAAGCTCCATATGGCGATGACACGACGCGGCTCCTCGCTCGTATCGCTGGCGGGCGGGAGTGCTGATCACTCTGCTCGTGGGCAGTGCCGCGGGTCTCGTGTGGCGCGCTGTCAACCTGCAGCTCGTCGACCATGGGTTTCTCGAGAGGGAAGGCGATGCGCGCTTCTCGCGCGTGGCACAGATCGCGGCACATCGCGGCACCGTCACGGATCGCTACGGTGAGCCGCTCGCCGTCAGCACCCCCGTCGACTCCATCTGGGTGAATCCGAAGGAGCTCGCGCTCGCGACGGATCAGATCCCGCGTCTCGCGGCCGCGTTGCACCAGGACAGACAGGAGTTGGCGCGCCGTATCACGAGCAACCTGGAGCGGGAGTTCCTCTATCTGGCGCGGCATCGCCAGCCGGCCGAGGCGCAGCAGATCAAGGCGCTCGGCATACCCGGTGTCTATCTGTCGCGCGAATACCGCCGCTACTATCCGGCCGGCGAGGTGACGGGGCACATCCTGGGATTCACGAACGTGGATGATGCCGGGCAGGAGGGGCTCGAGCTCGCGTTCGACCACTGGCTCGCCGGCGAGGACGGCGCGAAGCGCGTTATCCAGGACCGCTATGGCCGCACCGTGCAGGACGTCGAGAGCATCCGCCCGGCGCGGCCGGGCCGCGACCTGGTGCTGTCGATCGACCTGCGCATTCAGTATCTGGCCTATCGCGAACTCAAGGCGGCGATGCGCGATCAGCGCGCGCGCGCCGGATCCGCCGTGGTGCTCGACGTCACGACCGGCGAAGTGCTCGCCATGGTGAACCAGCCGGCGTACAACCCCAACGATCGCGAGCAGATGATCGCGGCGACCTATCGCAACCGCGCCGCGACCGACATTTTCGAGCCCGGCTCGTCCATCAAGCCGTTCTTCGTGGCCGCCGGTCTCGCCTCCGGAAAATACGACGACCGCAGTATCATCGACACCTCACCGGGCTTCTATAAGGTCGGTGTGAAGATCTTCGAGGACGAGCGCAATCTGGGCGCGATCAACATCGCCACCGTGCTCGCCAAGAGCTCGAACGTAGGCATGGCGCACATCGCGCTCAGCCTGGCGCCGCAGCTGATCTGGAGCACGCTCACGCGACTGGGCTTCGGCCAGGTCACGACGAGCGGCTACCCGGGTGAGTCGGCGGGCCTGCTGGCCCCTTACTCGCAGTGGCGCCCCATCGGCATCGCCACCATGTCCCACGGCTACGGCCTCTCTGTCACGCCACTGCAGCTCGCGCATGCGTACGCGAGCATCGGCACGCTCGGGATCGCCCGCCCGGTCTCGTTCCTGCGTGTCGACGCGGCCCCGGCGGGCGAGCGCGTGCTGGACTCGCGAGTCTGCCGCGAGCTGGTCGGGATGCTCGAGACCGTCGTCGCCGCGGAAGGCACCGGTAAGCTCGCGGCCATCCCGGGCTACCGGGTGTCTGGCAAGACGGGCACTGCCTGGAAGGCCGTCGCGGGCGGCTATTCGACGGACCAGTTCATGGCCGTGTTCGGGGGCGTGGCACCCGCCACCGAGCCGCGATTGGCCGCCGTCATCGTCATCGATGAGCCGAGTGCCGGGTTGCACCACGGTGGAGACGTGGCTGCCCCGGTGTTCTCCCGAGTCATCGGCGGCGCGCTGCGTCTGCTCGCGGTTGCGCCCGATCAAGCTGTGAGCCCGCCCGAGGAGCTGCCTTCGAGTCCCGCGGTAGGGGACGTGCGCACGGCGGCACTGCGATGACTGGACCCGACTCTCCAACCAGCCCCCGTGCGGCGGCCCGGCCGCTCGCCGAGCTCACCGCAGGTCTCGTCGCTGCGCCCGCGGGCATTGTCGTGAGCGACGTGACGCTCGACAGCCGCGCGGTCTCGCCCGGTGCGCTGTTCCTAGCCTGCAAGGGCCGAACGCATCACGGACTCGCCTTCGCCGAGCAAGCGATCGCTGGCGGTGCGCGCGCGGTGCTCTACGAAAGTGACGATGAGGACGGCGATCAGCCGCTGCCGAGGCTCGGCCCTGGGGTATTCGCCGCCGCGGTTCCGCGGCTGGGCGAGCGCGCCGGAATCATTGCCGATCGCTTCTTCGGCGCGCCATCGCAGGCGCTCACCATCGCCGGCATCACCGGGACCAACGGCAAGACGACGTGCGCCTGGCTGCTCGCTCAAGCGCTGCAGCTGTGCGGGCGGCCGGCCGCCTACATGGGCACGCTCGGGTTCGGGATGCCGCCGTCGCTCACGGCGACCCCGCACACGACGTCCGATGCGGTGACGGTCCATCGGCATCTGGGCGCCCTGCGGGAGCTGGGCGCGGAATTCGTGGGCATGGAAGTCTCCTCCCACGCGCTCGATCAGGAGCGCGTGACAGGCGTGCGCTTCAACACGGCAGCCTTCACAAATCTCACGCGCGACCACCTCGATTATCACGGCACGATGGCGGCGTACGGCGCAGCCAAGACGCGCCTCTTCGCATGGCCGGCGCTCGCCAATCGGGTCATTAACGTTGACGACGCTCTCGGCGCCCAGCTTGCGGCGCGAGCCTCACCGGCGCGCTTGGTGGTCACTACGCGCGACAGCGCCACGCCGCTCGGGTCTGCGCGCACGGCAGAGGTTGTGCGCGCGACCCGGGTGAGGCCGGATCCATCCGGGCTCGTGATCGGAGTCGAATCCAGCTGGGGCGCAGCTGAGCTTGCAGTGCGGCTCATGGGTGAATTCAACGTTGACAACGTGTTGACCGTCCTCGCCGTGCTGCTCGCGTGGAATGTCCCGCTCGCGCAGGCGGTGCGCGCGTTGTCCCAGTGCAGGGCGGCGAGCGGCCGCATGGAGATGTTCGGCGGCCGCGGCGTCACCCCGCTCGCGATCGTGGATTACGCTCATACGCCGGACGCGCTGGCGAAAGCGCTGCGCGCGGCGCGGCTGCATTGCCGTGGGCAGCTGCGTGTTGTGTTCGGATGCGGCGGCGATCGCGATGCCGGCAAGCGCCCGCTGATGGGCCGCATCGCCGCGGACTTGGCGGACGACATCATCGTGACCGACGACAATCCCCGCACCGAGGATCCAGAGCGCATCGTGGCGGAGATCGTCGCCGGCATCGCGCAACGCTCGCCGGCACTCGTCGAGCACGACCGGGCGCTCGCGATCCGCATGGCCCTGCAGCGTTCGGGCGCGGACGATGTCGTGCTGATCGCCGGCAAGGGGCACGAGGACTATCAGATCTACGGGAGCGCGCGCCGGCGTTTCAGCGATCAGGCGATCGTCAGCGCCGAGCTCGAGAGGCCGCAGGCATGAAGCGCACGCTCGCAGCCTTTGCCCAGGCCTGCGGCGGCCGGCTGCAGGGAGCCGATCGGCCGTACGCGGGCGTCTCGAGCGATA
The DNA here is from genome assembly GCA_005877705.1 of Gammaproteobacteria bacterium. Classification (GTDB taxonomy): domain Bacteria; phylum Pseudomonadota; class Gammaproteobacteria; order Steroidobacterales; family Steroidobacteraceae; genus 13-2-20CM-66-19. The sequence continues at coordinate 11,176 of VBNY01000079.1, read as the reverse complement.
CGCGCACGCTCGCGCAGGGCGAGCTGTTCATCGCGCTGCACGGCCCGCGCTTCGACGGCAACGAATTCCTCGGCGCGGCCATGGCGGCCGGCGCAGCCGGCGCGCTGGTGGACAAGCGGCAGCCCGCGGAGCTCGCCCAGATCATCGTGCCGGACACGCAGGCGGCGCTCGAGCGCGCCGCGCAGCGCTGGCGCGAGCCGTTCACCGGTCCGTTGGTGGGTGTCGCCGGCAGCAACGGCAAGACGACGGCCAAGGAGATGACCGCAACGATTCTCACTCAGGCGGGCAGCTGCCTCGCCACCCGCGGCAATCTCAACAACCACATCGGCGTGCCCCTCACGGTGCTGCGTCTCGAGCCCACGCATCGCTTCGCGGTCGTGGAGATGGGCGCCAATCGGGCAGGCGAGGTCGCCGGCCTGGTACGCATCGCACGGCCGACGATCGGCATGATCACGAATGCGGGCGCGGAGCACCTCGAGGGCTTCGGCAGCCTGGAGGGTGTGGCGCGCGCCGAAGGCGAGATGGTTCAAGGTCTCGCGCCCGGCGCGACGGCGGTCATCAACGCGGATGATGAGTTTGCGGGCTTGTGGCGCAGTCTGACGCCGGCGCGCGTCGTGACGTTCGGGGTGCAGCAAGCGGCCGACTTCAAGGCCACGGAAGTGCGCACCACGATCGGCGCCGAGGGCTTCGTGACGCACTTCAGGCTGTCCGCGCCTGTGGGCAGCGCCGCGATCGAGCTGCACATGGGTGGACGCCACAACGTTGCCAACGCGCTCGCCGCGGCCGCCGCTGCTGCCGCCGCCGGCGCTCGCCTGCAGCACATCGTCGCGGGGCTCGCGGCCGTGCGGGCAGTGCCCGGGCGGCTGCAGTTGAAGAAGGCGACGAGCGGCGCGTGGGTCATCGACGATTCGTACAACGCCAACCCGAGCTCGGTGCGCGCGGGAATCGAGGTGCTCGCGCAGCTCGATGGCCGCAAGTGGCTGGTGCTCGGAGACATGGCGGAGCTGGGCGAGTTCGCGCACGCCTCGCATGCGCAGATCGGCGCATTCGCTCGCGCGCACGGCATCGAGCGCCTGTACGCGACGGGCCCGCTCGCGGCGCTCGCCGCCGAGAGCTTCGGCGCCGGGGCGCAATGGTTCCCCGACACGCAGGCTCTGGCCCGTGCCCTGGCGCAGGCGCTGGGCAGCGCCGCGCCCGATGCGCGGCTGCTCATCAAGGGATCGCGCCTCAACAGGCTCGAGCGCGTGGTCGAGGCGTTGACTCAGCAGACGGGCGGGCATTGAGTGCTTTACTGGCTGACACAACGACTGACTGGCTGGATCAGCGGCTTCAACGTCTTCTCGTATCTGACGTTCCGCGCGATCCTGGCGACGGTCTCCGCGCTCGCGATCTCGCTGCTGGTGGGTCCGGGCATGATCGCGCGCCTGTCGCGCTATCAGATCGGCCAGGTGGTGCGCGACGACGGTCCGAAGACGCACCTGCCGAAGGCGGGCACCCCGACGATGGGCGGAACGCTGATTCTCGTCACGACTCTCGTCAGCACGCTGTTGTGGGCGGAGCTGTCCAACCGTCTGGTGTGGACCGTGCTCGGGGTGACGTTCGCGTTCGGCCTCATCGGTTTCTACGACGATTACCTGAAGCTCGTGATCCGCAATCCGCGCGGGCTGGTGCCGCGCTGGAAGTACTTCTGGCAGTCCGTGGCTGGACTCTGCACCGCCGCCACCCTGTACCACACGGCGGTGAGTCCGGCGGAGACGACGCTGTTCCTGCCCTTCGTCAAGTCGTTTGCCGAGCCGCTGTCGGCTTTCGGCTTCATCGCCATCGCCTATCTGATGATCGTCGGCATGAGCAATGCCGTGAATCTCACCGACGGCCTGGACGGGCTCGCCATCATGCCGGCGGCGCTCGTCATGGCCGCGCTCGGCATCTTCGCGTACGTGTCCGGCAACGCGGTGTTCGCGCACTACCTGCAGATTCCGGAAATCCGCGGCGCGGGCGAGCTGCTGATCTTCTGTGCATCGCTCGCGGGCGCGGGCCTGGGCTTTCTCTGGTTCAACTCCTATCCCGCGCAGGTGTTCATGGGCGACGTCGGCGCGCTCGCGATCGGGGCTGCGATCGGCGTGATCGCGGTGATCGTGCGCCAGGAGCTGGTGACGCTGGTGATGGGCGGGGTGTTCGTGCTCGAGACGGCCTCCGTGATCCTGCAGGTCGCCTCCTACAAGCTGACCGGCAAGCGCATCTTCAAGATGGCGCCGATCCATCACCACTTCGAGCTCAAGGGCTGGGCGGAGCCCAAGGTCATCGTGCGCTTCTGGATCATCTCGCTGGTGCTCGTGTTGGCCGGACTGGCGACGTTGAAGCTGCGATGACTGCCGTGAGCGCCAAACCCTCTTGCGCCGTCATCGTTGGGCTCGGCCGCACCGGGCTGTCGTGCGCGCGCCATCTGCGGGCGCGGGGCTGGCGGCTGGCGGTCACCGACACGCGCGCGCAGCCGCCGGAGCTTGCGCGTCTGAAGGAGCTGGATCCGCAGATCCCGGTGCGTCTCGGGGGACTCGACACCCGGCTGCTCGATGAGGCGGTGTGCGTCGTCGCCTCGCCGGGGGTGTCGCTCGCGGAGCCGTTTTTCGTGGAGGCGCGGCGCCGAGGGCTGCAGATCGTCGGCGACATCGAGCTGTTTGCGCGCGCGGCCGATGCGCCCGTGGCCGGGATCACCGGCACGAACGGCAAGAGCACGGTCACGACGCTCCTCGGGCGCATGGCCGAGCGCGCCGGAATCAAGGTGCGAGTGGGCGGCAACCTCGGCGAGCCGGCACTCGATCTGCTGGCGCCCGCTCAAGCGACACAACTGTATGTGCTGGAGCTTTCCAGCTTTCAGCTGGAGGCGACGACGTCGCTGCGACTGAAGGCCGCGAGCGTGCTGAACGTCACTCCCGACCATCTGGACCGCTACCCGTCCGTCGCAGCCTACGCGCAGGCGAAAGCCCGCATCTTCGCTCGTTGCGACACGGCGGTGATCAACCTCGACGATCCGCTCGTGGTCGCGATGCCGCGCCCGGGCCAGCGCACGCTCAGCTTCTCGCTGCGCGCCTCGATAGGGGCCGACTACTCCATTGCTGAAAGCGGCCGGCGCGATACCGAATGGTGGCTGACGCGCGCGGGCGAGCCGCTGTTGCCCGTCTCGGCGCTGAAGATCAAGGGCCTGCACAACGCCGCCAATGCGTTGGCTGCTTTGGCCCTGGGGGAGGCGCTCGGCGTGGCCCTGCCGGCGATGCTCGCGGAGCTGCGCGCATTTGCGGGCCTGCCGCATCGCTCGCAGTGGGTCGCCGAGCTCAACGGCGTCACCTACATCAACGATTCCAAGGGCACCAATGTCGGGGCGACCCTGGCGGCGGTCGGCGGCATGCAAGGAACGCTCGTCATGATCGCGGGCGGCGACGGCAAGAACCAGGACTTCGCGCCGCTGGCCGCTGCGTTTCGCGGCAAGGTGCGCCATACGGTGCTGATCGGACGCGACGCTGCGGCCATTGCCCGCGCCCTGGAGGGCGTGTGCACCGTCGAGTCGTGCGCCTCCCTGGAAGAGGCGGTGCGCGCGGCTGCGCGAGCGGCGCGGCCCGGCGACACAGTCCTGCTGTCGCCGGCCTGTGCGAGTCTCGACATGTTCCGCGACTACACGCATCGCGGCGCGGTGTTCACCCAGGCCGTGAAGGAGCTCGCGGCATGAGCAGTGTGGTCACGGGCTCATCGCTAGTGTTTGTCCGTGGGAGTGGACGTGGCGCCGGCGTGCACCTCGACGGTGTGACGATCGCGCTCGTGCTCGCCATTGTGCTCCTCGGGCTGGTGATGGTGACCTCCGCTTCGGTCTCGATCGCGAGCAAGGAGAACGGCGAGGCGTTCTATTACCTCGAGCGGCAACTCGTGTTGACGCTGATCGGCGCCGGTTGCGCAGCCCTGGTCTTCTGCATTCGCACGGAGCTGCTCGAGCGCGCCTCCGTGGCGCTGCTGATAGCCGGGATCCTGCTGCTGTTCGTCGTGCTGGTGCCCGGATTGGGGCATGCAGTGAACGGCAGCCGGCGCTGGCTGCGAGTCGCCAGCGTCAACTTCCAGGTCTCGGAGCTGGCCCGTGTCCTGGTGCTCGTGTATCTCGCCAGCTACGCCGTGCGCCGCGAGACGCAGCTGCGCGGAGCGTTCGCGGGCCTTGCCAAGCCGCTCGGACTTCTCTGCTGCGTCGGCGCGTTGTTGCTCGCCGAGCCTGATCTCGGCGCAGCCACGGTGTTGTTCGCCACCGGCTTCGGCATGTTGTTTCTCGCGGGCGCGCGGCTGCGCTACGTCGTGTTGACGACCGTGATGGCGGCGGCGGGCTTCGGCGTGCTCACCGTCATGGCGGGCTATCGCCTGCGGCGCCTGACGGCGTTCCTCGACCCGTGGGCCGATCCCTACAACAGCGGCTTCCAGCTCACGCAGTCGCTCATCGCGATCGGGCGTGGCCAGTGGTTTGGGGTAGGGCTCGGCGAGAGCGTGCAGAAGCTGTTCTACCTGCCGGAAGCGCACACGGACTTCCTGTTCGCGGTGCTCGCGGAGGAGCTGGGTCTTGCGGGAGTCGTCCTCACGCTGCTGCTGTTCGTCGCACTCATCTGGCGCAGCTTCCAGATCGCGCGTCTCGCATCCGATGCGGGCCTGAAGTTCCAGGCCTACCTCGCCTCAGGCTTCGGTCTGTGGGTGGGCATCCAGGCCTTCATCAACATAGGCGTGAACATGGGCGTGCTGCCCACCAAGGGGCTGACGCTGCCGCTCATGAGCTACGGCCGCTCGAGCCTGATCGTGTGTCTCGCCTGGGTGGGGCTGCTGCTGCGCGTCTATCACGAGGCGATGCTCGAGAAGCGTGGCTCGGCCACCGTGCGTCCGCGCGTGAGTGACCGCCGATGAATGCCCGTCCAATCCTGATCATGGCGGGTGGTACCGGCGGCCACGTCTTCCCGGCGCTCGCGCTGGCGCGCATCTTGCGGGAGAAATCGCTCGACGTGGTCTGGCTCGGGACGCAACGCGGGCTCGAGGCACGCGTCGTTCCGGCAGAGGGCATTGCGCTCGAATGGCTCTCCGTCGGCGGTCTGCGCGGCAAGGGCCTGGTGACCTTGCTCGCGGCGCCGTTCCGCCTTGCCGTCGCCCTCACACAGGCATTGCGTGTCATGTGGCGGCGTCGCCCGCTCGTCGTGGTCGGTCTCGGGGGTTTCGTTACCGGGCCCGGCGGGGTGGCGGCGTGGCTCACGCGCCGGCCACTGGTGATACACGAGCAGAATGCCATCGCCGGCTTCACCAACCGATGTCTGGCGCACCTCGCGCGCGAAGTGCTGGAGGCCTTTCCGGGCAGCTTCGGCGGCGCCGTACAGGCACGCGTCATCGGCAACCCCGTGCGCCAGGACATCAGCGCGCTGCCGCCGCCGGCCGCCCGCTTCGCCAGCCGCAGCGGCCCCATCCGGGTTCTGGTCATCGGCGGAAGCCAGGGCGCCGCGCGGCTGAATGCAGTCGTGCCCTTCGCGCTCGCGCGGCTGGCCGGCTCCGCCCGCTTCGACGTGCGTCATCAGGCAGGCGAGCGCTGGCTCGAGGCGGCGCGGCAGAGCTACGCAAACGCGGGTGTGCGCGCCGGTGTGCACCCGTTCATCGAGGACATGGCCGAGGCGTACGGATGGGCGGACCTCGTGATCTGCCGCTCGGGGGCGCTCACCGTGTCTGAGCTGGCCGCCGTCGGTGTTGGTGCGATCCTCGTGCCGTTTCCCGCCGCGGTGGACGACCATCAGACGCACAATGCTCAGTATCTCGTGCGCGAAGGAGCCGCCGTCCTCATTGCGGACCGCGAGCTCACCGCCGAGCGCCTCGCGGGGGAATTGCAGCGGCTGTGCGCGGGCCGCGGCAAGCTGCTTGCGATGGCTGAGCGGGCGCGGCTGCTGGCAAAGCCGCGCGCTGCGCACGAGCTGGCCGCCTCCTGCCTCGAGCTGGCGAGGAGGGCCGCATGAAGGAGGAGCGGCGCACTTTGCTGCAACGGCCGGCGACGGAGCGGCGCGTGACGCCCGATCGACGCGACCGCATGCGGCGCATCAACACGATCCATCTCGTCGGCATCGGCGGCAGCGGTATGAGCGGCATCGCGCAGGTGCTGCTCAACCTCGGCTATGCGGTGCAGGGCTCGGATCTCAAGGCGAGCGCGGTGACGGACTGGCTCACCCGGCTCGGCGCGCGCATCACCATCGGACACTCAGCCGCCAACATCGCCGGCGCCGACGTGCTCGTCGTCTCGGGCGCGGTCCCCCGCGGCAATCCCGAAGTCGATGCCGCACTGGAGCAGCGAATCCCGGTGGTCGCGCGCGCGGAAATGCTCGGCGAGCTGATGCGGTTCCGTTACTCCATCGCCGTCGCCGGCACCCACGGCAAGACCACCACCACCAGCCTGGTCGCGAGCATCCTCGCCGAGGGCGGCGAGGATCCCACCTTCGTCATCGGCGGCCGCTTGAAGAGCGCCGGCAGCCACGCGCGCCTCGGCGCGGGCCGCTATCTGGTCGCCGAGGCCGACGAGAGCGATGCATCGTTCACGCATCTGCAGCCGCTGATTGCGATCGTCACCAACATCGACAACGATCACCTGAGCACCCACGGCGGCGATTTCGAGCTGCTCAAGCAGAGCTTCATCGAGTTCCTGCACAACCTGCCGTTCTACGGACTGGCGGTGCTGTGCCACGACGACGAGCACGTGCGCAGCATCGTCCGCCAGGTGGGCCGGCCGATCCTGTCTTACGGCCTCAACGCCGGCGCGGACATCCGCGCGGACAACATCCACCGCAACGGACTGCAGACGCGCTTCGACGTGCTGCGCCCGTCCGTCGGCCCGCTCGATATCACCGTCAACCTGCCCGGCACGCACAACGTGCTCAATTCGCTGGCGGCGATCATCGTCGCCACCGAGCTCGGCATCGACGATTCGGCCATTCAACGCGCGCTCGCCGGCTTCCAGGGCATCGATCGGCGCCTGCAGCATGTGGCCGATGTCGAGACGGCCGCGGGCCGCGTCACCATTGTCGACGATTACGGGCATCACCCGACCGAGGTGACCGCGACGCTGGAGGCGCTGCGCCAGGGATACCCGGGCCGGCGTCTCGTGCTTGCCTTCCAACCGCATCGCTACAGCCGCACGCATGACCTCATAGACGATTTCGGCAAGGTGCTCGCGAGCGCCGACGTCCTGTTCGTAACAGAGGTGTACGCGGCGGGTGAGGCGCCCATTGCCGGCGCCGATGGTCGCGCCATTTGCCGCGCCGTGCGCAGCCGCGGCCTGGTCGAGCCGCTGTTTGTCGAAAAGGTGGAGGAGCTCGCCGAGTCCCTCAAGGACGTGATCCGTGATGGCGATGTCATCGTCACGATGGGCGCCGGCAACATCACTGCGGTCGCGCACGGACTGTCTGAGCAGTTCGCCGCCCTGCTACCACCGCGGAGGGACTCGTGACCGTGGCAGTTGCTCCGGAATTCATGCTGCGGATCAGGCGCGACGAGCCGCTGAGCAGGCATACCTCGTGGCACGTCGGCGGACCGGCGGAGGTGTTCTTCAACCCGCGCGACCGCGCGGATCTCGCGGCGTTCTTGCGCAGCCTGCACGCGGATGTCCCGATTCACTGGATCGGCTTCGGCAGCAACCTGCTGGTGCGCGACGGCGGCTTGCCGGGCGTCGTCATCAGCACGCACGGCACGCTCGACCGGCTCAATCGGGTGAGCGAGACGCTGGTGTACGGCGAGGCGGGCGTCGCCTGCGCGCGCATCGCCCGGCAATGCGTGAAATGGGGACTCGGTCCGGCTGAGTTCTTCGCCGGGATCCCGGGGACGCTCGGGGGCGCACTCGCCATGAATGCCGGCGCGTTTGACGGCGAGACCTGGCCGCACGTCCTCGAGGTCGAGACCATCGATCGGCGGGGCCGCGAGCACCACCGCACGGCCAGCGAATACAGCGTGAGCTATCGCCACGTCACGCCCCCAAGCGCCGACGAGTGGTTCGTGGCGGCCAGGCTGAGCTTCGAGCACCGGCCCGGCGCCAACGACGCGCAAGTGCGCGCGCTGCTCGAGCGGCGCAAGGCCTCGCAGCCCATCGGGGAATGGAGCTGCGGATCGGTGTTCACGAATCCGCCGGGGGACCACGCCGCACGGCTGATCGACACGGCGGGTCTGAAAGGATTTCGGATCGGCGGCGCCTCGGTATCGCAGAAGCATGCCAACTTCATGATCAACGACGGGCAGGCGACGGCGGCGGATCTCGAGCGCCTGATAGGGCACGTGCAGGAGACGGTGCAGCGCATCCACGGCGTACGCCTGAATCCTGAAGTACGCATCGTGGGGGTGGCGACCTGATGCGTCTCGAGCACGATCCAACATGGCTGCGGCGCGTGACCGCTGCGCAGGAATTCGGGCGTGTGGCGGTGCTGTTCGGCGGCGATTCGAGCGAACGGGAGATCTCGCTCCTCTCGGGCAACGCCGTGCTGGCGGCGCTGCAGCGGCGCGGAGTCGATGCGCACGCGTTCGATCCTCGTGAGCGGGCGTTGCCCACGCTTCTCGAGGAGCGTTGCGAGCGGGTGTGGATTGCCCTACATGGTCCGGGGGGCGAGGACGGCACCCTGCAGGGGGCGCTCGAGTATCTGGGCGTGCCGTACACAGGCAGCGGCGTCATGGGATCCGCCATCGGCATGGATAAGCTGCGCACGAAGCGTCTCGCGCTGTCCGTCGGCGTCGCAACCGCGGATTACGTGGTGCTGCACGGGCCACAGGATTTCGATCTCGCGGTCGAGCGCCTGGGTCTGCCGCTGATCGTGAAACCCGCCACGCAAGGCTCGAGCGTCGGGATGACCAAGGTCGAGCGGGCCGCCGAGCTCGCGAATGCGTACCACGCCGCGGTGGCGCTCGAGAGCAGCGTGTTCGCGGAGCCCTGGATCACCGGCAAGGAATACACGGTGGGCATCCTCCAGGGAGCCGCGCTGCCTGCCATCCGGATCGAGACGCCCAGGACCTTCTACGACTACGAGGCCAAGTATTTCCGCGACGACACGCGTTACTTCTGTCCGGCGGGATTGTCGGCTTCGGCCGAGCAACACCTCGCGAGCCTCGCGCTCGCCGCCTTCGACGCCGCCGGCGCCTCCGGGTGGGGCCGCGCCGATTTCATGATGGACGCCGCGGGGCGCCCGCTGCTGCTCGAGATCAACACGATCCCGGGCATGACCAGTCACAGCCTCGTGCCGATGGCGGCGCGTGCCATCGGCGTCGACTTCGACGAGCTGGTGTGGCGCGTGCTCGAAACGAGCTTCACTCGGCGTGCGGCGCCCGGGCGCAGGGGTTAGGCAGCGATGCTCGGCCGACCCAAAAACCGCCGCCGACAGTCCGAACGCCCCTGGCGGCTGCCGGCGGTCAACTGGCGGCGCTCGAGCGTCACGCTCGGCAGCGTCGCGCTGGCCAGCGCGGCTGCTGCGGCGCTGATCTGGGCGCTGGATCAACCCATCCAGGCCGTGTCGGTCTCCGGCCGCTTCCAACGGGTGGCGCCCGTGGACGTGGAGCGAGTCGTGAAGGAGCAGGTCCGCGGCGCCGGTCTCCTGAGCGTCGATCTGGCGGCGGTGCGGCGCACGCTTCACACGCTGCCCTGGGTCGACTCGGTGAGTGCGCAGAGAGCCTGGCCGCGCGGCCTGAATGTGCTCGTGATCGAGCAAGTTGCCGCCGCGCGCTGGGGCGAGCACGGCTTGCTCAACACCCGCGGCGAGCTGTTTGCGACCGACGAGCGCCACATACCGCCGGAGCTGGCGCAGCTGTCGGGGCCGGAAGGCACGCAGTCGGCCGTGGCGCAGCGCTATCTCGCCGCGCAGGGCCGGCTGCAGCAGGCGGGCTTGCGCTTGACGGCGCTGCGCCTCGATGCGCGCGGCGCCTGGGAGTTCGACCTCGCGAACGGCATCACCGTGCGGCTCGGCCGGCGGCAAGTGGATGAGCGCTTCGAGAAATTCATCGCGGCGGCGCTGAAGTTGGTGACGCAGCGCGGCGAGGACATTGCATACGTGGACATGCGCTACACCAACGGCTTCGCCATCGGCTGGCGCAGCAACACGACTCACCGTGCAGCCGACAACGGTGGCCGCGATGCTTAAGCGCTCCGAGCGGAATCTGATCGTCGGCCTCGACATCGGCACCTCCAAGGTCGTGGCGCTCGTCGGTGAAGTGGGGCTCGACGGCGCCATCGAGGTGCTGGGGCTCGGCTCGCAGCCCTCGCGCGGGCTGAAGAAAGGGGTCGTGGTCAACATCGAGTCCACGGTGCAGTCCATCCAGCGGGCCGTCGAGGAGGCGGAACTGATGGCCGGGTGCGAGATCCATTCGGTGTTCGCCGGCATCGCGGGCAGCCACGTCCGCAGCCTCAACTCGCACGGTGTCGTCGCGATCCGCGATCGCGAAGTCACCCAGGGCGACGTCCAGCACGTGATCGATGCGGCGAAGGCGGTTGCCATCCCCGCCGATCAGAAGATCCTGCACGTGCTGCCGCAGGAGTTCCTCGTCGACGGTCAGGAGGGCATCCGCGACCCGATCGGCATGTCGGGCGTGCGCCTCGAGGCCAAGGTGCATATCGTCACCGGCGCGGACAGCGCGGCGCAGAACATAGAGAAGTGCATCCAGCGTTGCGGGCTGGAGGTCGAGGACGTTGTGCTCGAGCAGCTCGCATCGAGCTTCGCCGCGCTCACCGAGGACGAGAAAGAGCTGGGCGTTTGCCTGGTCGACATCGGCGGCGGCACGACCGACCTGGCGGTGTTTGCCAACGGCGCGATCCGCCACACGGCCGTGATACCGATCGCCGGCGATCAGGTGACCAACGACATCGCCGTGTCGATGCGCACGCCGACCCAGTATGCCGAGGACATCAAGATCCGCTACGCGTGCGCGCTGTCGCAGCTCGCCAACCCCGACGAGAGCATCGAAGTGCCGAGCGTCGGTGATCGGCCGGCGCGGCGCCTGGCGCGCCAGACTCTGGCGGAGATCGTCGAGCCGCGCTACGAGGAGCTGTTCGGTCTGGTGCGCGAGGAGCTGCGGCGCAGCGGCTTCGAGGAAATGATCGCGGCGGGGATCGTGCTCACCGGCGGCAGCGCCAAGATGGAAGGCGCGATCGAGCTCGCCGAGGAAG